>JAAAOL010000187.1 GCA_009908885.1 Bacteroidota bacterium
CGCCGGTCTGCCGGGACGGGCCGCCCGGTGCTCGGGGCGACGAACTCGGTCAGCTCGACCCGCTCGTCGCCGAGGCGCAGCGTCTGCACGCGCATGCGCAACCCGAAGACGCCCATCAGTCGGTCGTGCGCCGCGCCCGTTACGTCCACCGCGCCGACCGGCTCGAAGCCGAGTACGTCGTGGTAGAAGGCGGTGGCGGCCTCGACGTCGGAGACGGTGATGGCGATCGCCTCGACGGACGCGCCCTCCTGACCGTGGACGGGCAGCGGACATAATCCGCCGAGCAGGACGCCGACGAGGAGCAATGTGCGGACGAGACGGCACGGGGCGTGGAGCATCGGCAGGAGGTGGGGTCGGTGTGTAGGCGGCAGCGGCGTCGCGGGAGTCCGAGACGCCAGCACGTAGCGCAAGGGCCGTTCCGACCGGCGCGGCGGCCTATTTCGGCCCGACAGGGCGAGCCCGTCCCCGCGCCGTCGCGATATGTGGCGGCCGCACGATATGTCACGCGGCGCGTGTAACCGCAGAGGCCCCGGGGCCACCTACGTATCCCGCCCGCACCGTGCCGCCTCATCGCTCTCGACGCCCGAGGTATCACCGCCATGACGAGAACGCGCTCGCTCATCGCCCTCGGATGCGCCCTGGTGCTCGCCCTCGCCGGGTGCGCCCCCCGGCAGCCCGAGCCCGATCTGCCCGCGCTCTACAACCGGTCGGCGCAGTACCACGGCCCGGAACGCAACCCGGTCATCCTGATTCCCGGCATCACGGGCTCGAAGCTCCGCGACACGACCTCAGGCACGCTGGTCTGGGGCGCCTTCTCGGGGGACTTCGCCGATCCCGAGACGCCCGAAGGAGCCCGCCTCTTCGCCCTGCCGATGCAGCGGGGCGCCCCGCTGCAGACGCTCACCGACAGCGTCGACGCCGACGGCGCCCTGGACCGCGTCCAGGTGGACGTGCTCGGCCTGCCGATCGAACTCGGCGCCTACGTCCAGATCATGAATGCGCTGGGCGTCGGCGGGTACCGGAGCGAGGCGCTGGACGACGTGATCGACTACGGGGACGATCACTTCACGTGCTTCCAGTTCGACTACGACTGGCGCCGCGACAACGTGGAGAACGCCATCCGGCTGCATGCCTTCATCGAGGAAAAACGCGCATACCTCCAGCGCGAATACGCCCGGCGGTTCGGTCTGAAGGAGGCTGACATCCAGTTCGACCTCGTGGCCCATTCGATGGGTGGGCTCATCGCGCGCTACTACCTGCGCTACGGCCCCACCGACCTCCCGGCCGACGGCAGCCTTCCCGACGTGACGTGGGCGGGCACGGAGCACGTGGGGCGTGCGGTGCTGGTGGGCCCGCCCAATGCAGGCGCCACGAAGGCCATCGCCGAGCTGGTGCGCGGGCGTCATCTGTCCCGGTTCGTGCCGTCCTACGCGCCCGCCCTGCTCGGCACGTTTCCATCCGTCTACCAGCTCCTGCCACGGGCCCGGCACGGCGCGCTCCTCGACACGTCGGCCACCGAGCCGGTCCGCCTCGACCCGTTCGACCCGGACCTGTGGGAGCGGCTGCAGTGGGGCCTGGCCGATCCGGAACAGGACCGCATGCTGCAGTGGCTCCTCCCCGAGGTCGACGGGGCGGCTGAGCGGCGCGCCATCGCCCTCGACCACCAGCGCAAGGCCCTCCGCCGCGCCCGGCACGTCACCGCCGCGCTCGACGCACCCGCGACTCCACCCGACGACCTCGACCTCTTCCTCATCGCCGGGGACGCGGAAGAGACGCCCGCGGCCCTCGCCGTCGACCCGGCCAGCGGCGCCCTCGACACTCATGCGACGGCTCCGGGCGACGGCACCGTCCTGCGCACCAGCGCCCTGATGGACGAGCGCGTGGGCGGCGACTGGGCCCCGCACCTCGTGTCGCCCATCGGCTGGACGCGGGTGCTCTTCCTCTTCGACGAGCACCTGGAGATGACGCAGCGCCCCGTCTTCACCGATAACCTCCTCTATTACCTGCTGGAGGCGCCTCCGCCGGGCCAGCGCAGGTAGCACCTCCACCCGTCGCGCCAGGCCATTCTCACGACGCGCCTGTAACGCTCCGTACCCGGCTTCAACGTAGAGGATGCCTTACGCCGGGATGTCTTCCGCGCATCATGTCTTGCTCTGCGCACGCGGCATCCCGGCCGCACTCTCTCTATTCTGATCTTCGCACCACACCCGGTTATGGATCATATAGCCCCCTCTCGCGCCCCACTTGTTCTCGCATTCCTGTTCGCGCTGGTTGCGCTCGCCAGCCCGGCCCATGCCCAGGGCCAGCAGGCCCAGCAGGAGAAGCTGAAACAGCTCAAAGACATGGCGCCCGCGCACGGCTACATCAAGGCCCACAAGGACGTCGAGCAGCCGTTCGACCTCCTCGGCGGCCCGATCACAGCGACCATCACGCAGGAAAGCGGCGGCGTGTTCGTGGCGCTGCCCGCCCAGCGGGAGCTGGATCCGTACGTCTTCGGCACTCCGCAGATGCCGCGCGCCTTCGCCGGCACGCCGGGCGTCAACGGGGTGCCCCCGATGGCCCGGGACGTGGCGGACGGCGCGTACACCCGCATGAAGCAGCCGTCCCCCTTCGGCGATAAGTACGTCGTCATGGCTGACGGACGGCTGAACCTGACGGCCACCGACGCGACAGCCACCGACGCGGCCACGACGAAAGACGAACTCCAGATGCAGGCCAGTTGGAAGGACGAGGCGGGCAACACCTACGAAGTCCGCTGCTGCGCCATGCTGGCCTCGCACGGGATGGAGTTTCCGACGTTCGGCGGCGTGGTGACCAACCACATCCTGCACGGCTTCTCCCGCATCGGGACGGCGCTGATGCCCAGCGAGTACACGTACCTCGCCTTCTGGGGCATGGGCGAAGTCCGCAAGAACGGCGAGGTGCTGGAGCAGCCGCGCCTCATCCACGGCATGCTGACCGAGTACGTCCGCACCGAGGGCTACCAGCTGGCCTCCGACGAGGAGGTGACGCCCACGCGCCGCCACTTCCACCTGATGGTGGCCCCGTTCATGCCGGTGCCGGAGGAGCTCTCCTTCACGCATAAGCCGGTCAAGACGGGCTTTACCCTGCCGAACGGCATGGAGCTGCCCTTCTGGCACGTGATGTTCGAGAACCTGGAGATCAGCGCGGAGCGGTAACGCCCGCCCCGCCGCTGCTCCTGCCGACTCCCAGCCTCGTCCTCCTCGCCCGGGGGGATCCTGCCGGATGGCCTCGGGCACTGGGGATCGGCGGGCCGACCGTCGCTTTTTCCCATCGGACCCCGTCGCCCGCTATGCCCTTCCGCTCGCTCTTTCCGCTGCTCCTCGCCGCAGGCCTCGCCGTCGGCGCCTGGACGACCTCGCCCGACGCCGCCCCGCCGGACGCGCCTGC
>JAAAOL010000072.1 GCA_009908885.1 Bacteroidota bacterium
GGAGCGTCACGTCCATACGTCCACACCTACACACGTCCAACCCCAAATCCGGCCTCGCGGGGCTACGTCATACCACCATGGTTCAGACGGATTTGGTATTACGCACCACGTCCACGGCTAGACGGACATCGCCAGGCGAAAACGGTATCACACCTCCAAGCGTCCACCCGCATCCCCCTTCCCTCCTCACACTACCCCCCGCGCCTTCAGCGTCAGATACTGGTTGATGGTGTTCACGGTGAGGTCTTCGGGCGGGGTGAGCACGGCGTAGATGCCATGCTGCCGCAGCTCGCGCACGATCTCGCGCTTCTCGAAGGCGAACTTTTCGGCAGTAGCCTTCACGTACATGCTCTCCGTATCCTCGGGCGTGGTGGTCAGAAGGTCGTGCAGCTCGGTGTTTTCGAAGAAGACGACCACGAGGACGTGCTGCCGCGCCAGGGCCCGCAGGTATGAGAGTTGGCGGTGCATGGAGGAACGCGTCTCGAAGTTGGTGAACAAGACCAGCAGGCTCCGCTGCCGTAGGACGCGCCGCACCTGGGCCACGAGCCGTGCGTAATCGGCCTCCAGAAAGTCGGTATCCAGGCGGTAGAGCGCTTCCTGGAGGCGGTAGATCTGCCCCGGCTTGCGCTCGGCGGGCACGACCCGGCCGATCTCGTGCGCGAAGGTGACCAGTCCCGCCCGGTCTTGCTTCTGCAGGGCGATGTTCAGCAGCACGAGGCTGGCGTTGATGCTGTAATCGAGCAGCGTCATCCCGTCGAATGGCAGCTTCATGACGCGGCTCATGTCGATGACGCCATAGACGGGCTGGGCGCGCTCGTCCCGGTATTCGTTCACCATCAGATCGCCGCGCCGGGCCGTCGCCTTCCAGTTGATGGTGCGCGGGTCGTCCCCGAGGACGTACTCGCGGATGTGATCGAACTCCATCGTGTGCCCCACCCGCCGGATTTTCTTGACGCCGACCTCCGTCAGCCGGTCGGACAGGGCCAGGAGCTCGTACCGCCGCATCTGCAGAAAAGACGGGTAGACGAGCACCGTGACGGCTTCCTCCTCGAACCGATAGCGGCGCTCTGCCAGTCCGAGTGGGGACCGGACGAAGACGTTGACGGCTCCGAAGTCGTACTCGCCGCGCCGCGTGGGGTGCACGTGGTACCGCAGCGACTGCGTCTCCCCGGGCGACAGCGCGACCGAAAACGAGGCATCGCGGATCTGCAGCGGCGGCGGCAGCTCCTCCACCACGGTGCCCCGCACCGGAATCGGATAGCGGCTGGTGATGGTCAGCCCCAGCGGGTTGTCATCGCCGTTGGAGAGGCGCCGGGGCGTCTCCCGCGTGGCCTGGATGCCGCCCCGCGTGCGATACAGCAGCACGAGGTCCAGCACGGAAAGGACGAGGAGGGCGACGAGCAGCGTCCGCGCGAGCGTGACGAGGGCCGGGACAAAGTGGCTTGCGACGAAGAGCACCACGACACCTGCCCCGGCCACGAAGAACCGGGGGCGCAGAAAGACCGAACGGAGAAATCGCCGCACTGATGCCGTCCCCACCTAGCGACCGATCTCGACGACCAGGTAGCGCGAGATCTGCCAGAAGGCTTCCGGATTGGCGATAGACAGGTAGACCTCCCCATCGCGCTGCTGGAAGGCGTACAGCTGTTCGCTGCCGCGGTGATCCGAAAGAATGGTATAGTCCTCCAGGTCCCACCCGATGAAGATCTCCGCGAGGCTCACGTCGGCGGTCGAGAAGTGCTTCCGGTCCAGCTGATCGATTCGGGTGGTTTTCCCGATGCCGAGGACGCCGCCGTCTTTCTGGATGATCCCTTTGCGTTCGAGGTCCTCGTCCGTGCCGATGACGTAGAAGGCCTGCCGCAATTCCGTGTTGCGCGTGGCGAGGGAGTCGTTCTGTTGCCGGAGCGTATCGACGCGGGCGAGCAGGCGGTTCGTCTCCCGACGCAGGGCGGCGATGGTGCGTTCCTTCTCGTCCACTAGCGCAGAGAGGCGCTCGATGGTGGTCTGCATGCGCTCCAGATCGGCCTGGGGCAGTTGCTCCTCCTCGCGCTGCTCCAGCATCTGTCGCAGTTCGTCCCGCTGGCGCTTGCTTTCACGGATATAATTCTCGATGGCCGCCAGGTTGTCGTTCAGGCGATCCTCGATCGTGCGCAGCCCGCCCTGACTGTCGGCCTGCCCCTCTTCCACGTCGATCCGGATCTGTCGCAGGATGCCTTCTCGTTCGGTTAGGCCTTCGAGGTCACGGAGCGTCTGGTTGATGAGCCCGGAGTAGGCCTGAAAGATATCATCCTTACGTTCGGTAGCAGCCTGGAGCGCGGCATTCTCCGTCTCCAGCTGCTGCACCCGGGCGCTCAGTCGCTCGGCGTTCCGCGCGGCGTCTTCTGGCGTTTCTCCGCTGTCGCTGCATGCTGCGAGGAGCATGAGCGCCAGGAGACTGCCGGCCAGTACGGTGCGTACCTGCATCAGAGGTCGTCGGTCTTGGTGACGCGTAAGGTCGGATTCGGATTGCCCGGCGGCAGGGACGACAGTTCGAGGCGGTCCCGGGCGTTATACCGGGCATGCAAAAAATACTGACCATTCAGGTCGAGGTGCCCGGACGTGGGATCGAACGTGCCGGTGCCCTCCAGCTGGTAGCGCAGCGAGTTGAGCGTAAACGAAAACGTCACGGTGTCGCCCACGCGCGCCGGGCCGGTGATTTCGAGCCCGATGCTGCCCCGCTCGCCGTCCGGCAGCGTGTTGTAGCCGGTGTAGAAGCCCGCCAGATCGCTCGGGGCAATGCCGTACTCGCCGGGGACGTCTAGCCCGTCGGTTTCTGAGGTGGCGGGTTCGGTCGTGGCGGGCTCTTCACGCTCCCAGGGCGCCCAGACAATCGTCGCGCCGATGGCCAGGATGAGCAGCACGAGGATCGCCGCCACCGCGACGCGCCACGACCGGGATCCGGACGATTCCGCCGGGGCGGGTGCAGGATCCGAGGCGGGAGCGTCCGTCTTGCGTCCGGACGCCGGGGAGGTGAGCTCGTCGGAGCGGATGTTGGAAGGAGGGTCGGCGGCGTCCGCCCAGGGCGGTTGCGTCTGATCCGGCCCCGACCGCTCCGCCGTGCGAGGAGGAGCCCCGTTGCGGTCGGGCGACTCCGGAAAGGTGAGCGACGCGCCCTCCTTCCCGACGTGGGCCACGACCGAAATGGTCCCGCTCTCGTCCACTTCGGCCTTCGAGACGTCAGCGTCTGCGGACCGCCGCCGTCGCCGTCCGGGGCGCTTCCCGCGCAGAGCCTGTTCGAGGCTCGGTAGCTCCGCCACGGACGCCTTGCAGTAACGCTCCAGCGTCTCCGTCAACTGGCGTACTTCCTGATCGCGCGAGCTGCGCAGGTTGGGCCAGATGGGCGTGTGCCCCGGGCGCTTGTAGTCGT
>JAAAOL010000294.1 GCA_009908885.1 Bacteroidota bacterium
GGTGTCCAGCGTCACGAGGCGCGTGGTGGCGTCCAGCGTGGCGAAGAGGCGGTTCTCGGCGAACACGTCGGCGTCGTCGGCCAGGGCGTTCAGCAGCGTACTCTTGCCCGCGTTGGTGTAGCCCACGAGCGAGACGCGCGTGAACTGGTCGCGCCCCTTGCGCTGCGTCTTGCGCTGCCGGTCGATCTTCTCCAGGCGCTCGCGCAGCGTGGCGATGCGGGTGTCGATGAGGCGGCGGTCCGTCTCGATCTGCGTCTCGCCCGGTCCCTTCGTGCCGATGCCGCCCTTCTGGCGGGAGAGGTGCGTCCACATGCGCGTCAGCCGCGTGCGGAGGTATTCCAGCTGCGCCAGCTCCACCTGCGTCTTGGCCACGGCCGTCTTGGCCCGCCCGGCGAAGATGTCCAGGATGAGGCCCGAACGGTCCAGCAGCTTGCAGCCGAAGGCCTTCTCCAGGTTGCGAATCTGCACGGGGGCGAGGTCGTCGTCGAAGATGACGAGGTCGGTCCCGCGCTGTTTGACGAGGCCTTTCAGCTCGCTGACCTTGCCCTTCCCGATGTAGGTGGCCGGGTTGATGCGGTCCAGGTTCTGGATGACCCGGTCGGTGACGGTGGCCCCGGCGGTGTCGGCGAGTTGTTCGAGTTCGTTGAGAGCGTCCTCGGTGTCCCAGCGCGTCTGGCCGGGTACGGTGACCCCCACGATGACGGCAGATTCGAGCGACGAGCGATCCGGTGTGTACAAAGGCTAGCAGGGTGTGTGAGACGTCATGCGAGATCCTGGTGCGTGCTCGGCGAAGATACAGGCAGCAGGCATCATGCTAAAGGACGCAGTATACATCATCCCAAAGCATAAGTTGTACCGAACGCCGCCCGTAGAGTTGCGTGGCCTTGCGGCTAAGCGGCTGTTCTTGCACGTGTTCGAGGGAAGCAGAGAGGGGTGTTGTGATGCGCAGCCATGACGAGGACGCCCCATCCCCCGGGCGCGCCCGGCCCACGGCACGCGCCCTTGCTACCCTTCCAGCGCCTGTTTGCCATAGGCGCGCTGCAGGAACAGGTCGAAGCGGGCGTCCACCTTCGCCTCCAGCACCTCGCGGAAGAGATCTTCCTGCGCGGCGGGCACGGACAGTTCCAGGCGGCGGCGCATGTCGTGCTCGTCCAGGTAGAAGAAGACGTACTGCGGCTGGTCGCCCGGCGCCTCGAAGTAATCGGCGATCTGCGCCCAGGCGATGGCGCATTCCTCCGGCTGCTGGGCGTCACGGATGATGCCCTGCTCGGTAATCAGGACGGCGGCGGCGTTCCAGGCGGCCACGAACCAGAACAGGCCACCGACGAGGTAGCCTGCGAAGATGGTGAGCGGAAGTTGGGACTGCGTGGCTGCGGCGAGCACGAAAAACGCCAGCACGGCGCCGATGAACATCGTCGGCCAGAGCGGGAGGCCGCCCCAGCGCCCCGGGCGCCAGGCCAGGAGCACGTCCTGCACGCGGACGCGGTTGACGAGTGCCACCAGCATGAGCAGGAAGGTCACGCCGACGAACCCGACCTGGAGGATATGATGCAGGGTGACGAGGACCTCGGCGGTGACGGACATGGGTCTGAGGAGGCTTCGGTCGGGTCGATCACGGAGGGAGACAGAACTGTGCGGCGTGCCGCCCCGTCAGGCCGCTGCAGGCTCGGGCCGCCATCGCCTTGCGACGAGCATCTCGGCGACCAAAAAGAACAACGCGAGGCCCAGAAACACGTTCCAGAGTTCGAGCCCGGCACGGCGGGCCTCGATGGTTTTCGCCACCTCGTCCGGCGCCCGGTCATCGGCGTCGAGCGTAAGGGTCGGAATGCCGGTTGAGGTCGAGAGGTCGACCGCGGCTACGTCCGGGGCGCGGGGCTGCAGGTCGGACTCGCGCGCGTCCAGGTTGAAGGCCACACGCCGTACCACGTCATCGCCCGCCCGCACGTCGTAGATGCCCGGCGTGCGGATCGTGGCGTCGGTCTCCAGCAGCGTCGCGCCGAAGAGGGTGCGCTGCTCGGGCGTGTATTCTTCCCCATCCGGCCCCACGAGCCGCAGCGTCACCGCCTCGTCCACGCCCGTCAGCCGGATCTCGCCGGGCTGGCCCAGCAGCAGCCGGTCGCCCTGGACGGACTCGCCCGCAGACAGGTAGTAGATGGAGCGATAGAGCAGCGGGATGAAGAGGCCGCGCACGGGCAGGTCGCTCCACGCGGGATCGGGGGCGACGGCCACGACGAACGCGGCGCCGCTGCCGTGCCGCACCTCGTGCAGGAATGGAAAGCTGTTGGTGAGGCGGATGAGCGTCTGCTCCGTCCCGCTGCCGGGCGAGTAGTTCATCGCGTAGTACACCTCGGGGCTCTCGACCTCGCCCTGCCCGCGGCGGCTCGACGGATCGAAGACGCCTTCGAAGAGCGGATGCTCGCGGTCCACGCGGTCGAACCGGGCGATGGTGCGGCCCGAGTCGAAGGTGCCGCTGAAGCCGCTGAAGGTGCCGCCGCCGAGGCGGGTGAACAGGGCGTTGTAGTCCGGCGCCTGCGCGCCCTGGTTCGGGAAGACCATCAGGCCGCCGCCCGCGTCCACGTAGCGCGTCAGCGCGGCCACCTCGCCGCTGGACAGGTCTCGCGGCCCGAGGAGCACGACGGCGTCGTAGTTGCCCAGCCCGGTCGCCGCCAGCGCGTCCTCGGCGATGGTCTCGACCTCGAACGTCACGCGCCCCTGCGTCAGCTCGGACGAGAGCGCCAGTTCGACGAAGTCGGTGCGTTGCTCCTGCCCGCGCACGATGAGCACCTGCCGCTGCTCGGGCACGTGGAGCGTGAAGTGGCGGCGGTTGTCGTGCTCGAAGGCGTCGTCCTCGATCTGCACCTCGCCCGCGAGCCAGCCGCGCCGCTGCGGCGTGACGGTGAACGTGACGGTCGTCGCCACGTCGGGGTCGAGGTCGGCGGTGGCCTGCGCCACGCGCTCGCCTTCCAGGAAGAGGCTGGCCACGTAGCCCGCTATCGGCTCGGTGCCGTAGTTGGTCAGCGTCGCCGCGACCTGGGCGGGCTGCCCGGCTTCCACGATGCGGCTCTGCACCTGCACGTCGGTCACGGCCACGTTGCTGTAGGTCCGGTTGCCCACGGGCAGCAGGATGGCGCGCGTACCTTCCGGGAACGGACCCGCTGACGGCAGCTCCAGCGTGTCCGTCATCGTGCTGGCCTGGAGGTCGGTCAGCAGATAGATTTCGCGGTTCGGCGTGGTCACGTCGGCCAGGGCGACGGCGGCGCGCTGCAGCATCCGGTCCAGCGTCTGCGCCCCGGCCTGCGCCTGCACCTCGTCGATGGCGTCGAGCGCCGGGCTGCGGTTGGTGAAGGCCGTCGGAGCGCTCGTCGACGCGTCTGCCGTGGCC
>JAAAOL010000288.1 GCA_009908885.1 Bacteroidota bacterium
GGAACAGCGAGAGGACGGCGCGGCCGCCGTAGTCAGGGAGCTCGGCCTGGAGCCCCCGCACGGCGGCGCGGGGCACAGTATACAAAACGTGCGGTCGCGATGAAGGGCACCGACGTCAGAGTCAGGGCAATCGCATGTTAAGCTGCGTACCTTCGTTTTCGCTTCACCCGGAGTCATTCCCGACCCTGATCGGGAATCCAGCAGGCAAAGAGTCAACTGGATTCCCGCCTTCGCGGGAATGACCCCCGTTCGTCGGACCATGCAGCGTCTCTATCCTAACCCAGGTTGTGCCCTATCGCTTATCGTGGAACAAGTGGAATAAGACGACGGACGGCAGACCGCGGAAAACCGCCCGTGCTAGCCGTCTGCCGTCCGTGGTCTGCGGTCACAGGGCAACATCGGAGCTATCCCACAACTTGGGTTATCCCAGTCAAGGTCATCGCTCTCGACAAACACATTTTAAGATGCCATTGCCCTGACGTCAGAGCAGCCTCGTCTCCACGGGCGTTTCGAAGCGCTCGGCGTACGCGGCCTGAATGGCATCCAGACAGGGCGGCACGGCGAAGGGCTTGCCCAGCAGCAACGCGCAGCCGCTGCGGCCCGAGGCAAACGCCCCGTAGAGCCCGTCGAGGCTCATCGCCTCGGCCTGCTCCACGATGAAATCGACGCGGGCGTCAGTGCAGCCCCACTCGTCCCGCAGCGAGGCGTGCGACATGAGCAGCAGCGCGCCGAACATCTGCCAGTCGCGGTTGCGCGCTGCCGCCACCAGCTTCTGCACGCGCTGGTTCTCGGTGACGAGGTGGCGCACGACCGGCCCCAGCCGCCGGGGCAGCACGCCGAGCGCCTGCTCCAGGTGGCGATGCTCCAGCTCGCGGAGCGTGGTGAGCTCCGGGAAGGCTTTCTTCCGAAGCCGCTCGGTGGCCTGCTGCACCTGCTTCTGCCGCTTGCGGTGGAACGACGCCTTGCGCACGTGGCCGACGCGGGCGTCAATCAGTCCCCAGCCCAGCACGTCGCGGTCCGGCGCGTCGACGGGCAGATGCTCCAGCGTCTCCGTATCGACCAGCGAGAAGGCCTGCGGGCGGCCCTGGTCCGCGGCGATGGGATAGGCGATGCTGAACGGCATGTCGGCGTCGCGCGCCAGCACCTCCTGCACGGCGCGGTAGATGTCGGGCGAGTCGACGGGCAGGGCGAAGTGCGACTGCAACGCCCGGACCGTCGCCATGGCGAGCGCGGCGAGGTAGGCGTCCATGCAGCCCGGCGGGACGACGTTCGCCACCGCCACGTCGACCGGGGACGGCGCCCACTGGCGGACGAGGGTGTGAACGACGCGCACCCACACGGGCGCCGACGCCGGGGCCTGGGTGTCCTCCTGAAACGTCCAGACGTCCTCACGCCCGCCGAAGGCGAGCTGGGTCGGACCCTTCGCTCGCGTCCGCACCGCCACGGCGACGCCGTGCGGCAGGGGCATGAGCAGCGCAAACCCGTTGAAGTAGTGCGTGTGCCCGCCCAGCAGGCCGAGCGCGCCGTGCGCGAAGGCGGCCTCTCCCTCGGCCTCCGCCGCCCCGAAGTAGTCGACGAGCAGCGCCTGTGCCTGATCGGTCAGCTGCTCGGGCTGCAGCGCTTCCCGCTGCTGCATACGATCCAGCGCATGCAACATGGGCTGCACGAACGGGGGCATCCGCGTTTGCTCGGGTTCGAGGGCGTGTGCTGACATAGCGGTCTGGAGGGCGCCGGGACGACAGCCAGTGTCGCCGGGCGGGTGGGGAAGGCAGTAAGACGCGCAGCGGGGTCTCGGGCGGACGCGCCATCATTGCCGACCATTGCCGTAGCGTGATGGCGTAACGTAAAAGCGTACAGCCCGGACGACTGCCGCGCAATACTTCGGTCCCCTCAGTTGTCTTTTCGACGATAATTTACAGGATCGTTTGTCCTTATTATGTTCAGGTGCCTTGTTTTGTGCCTGACCGTCCGGGTGCTCCCCACGTTTGCCGGTTGCGTCTCTGCGCTGGCCCCGCCCGATTTCCCTTTTCCCGCCCGTCCTGTCCCCGTCTATGTCCTCGTGGTCCCGGCTCGCCCATTGGATCCTGGGGCACCGCCTCGGCATCGTGCTCGTGGTCGTCCTCGGGACGGTCGTGCTGGGCTACTGGGCCGCGCAGGTCAAGACGGACCACTCGCCCGGGCAGTTCATCGCGTCCGACTCGCAGGTGAAGCAGGACTTCGAGCGGGTCAACGCCCTCTTCGGCGAGAGCCAGACGATCCTGTACGTCGTCTTCGCAGGCGTGGCCCCGCATGACACCGCCTTCCTGGAGGAACTGGACCGGCTCGTTCAGGACATCCGCGAGGAGACGGGCGTCGAGGACGTGCTGGCGCTGACGAACGTGCCCTACCTCGTGCGCGACAGCACGGGCCTGCGCCCGAAGCCGCTCTACGACCCGGCCCTCTCGGCGGACAGCCTGCGCCAGCGGATCGAGGCGCAGCCGTTCCTGCGCGGGCTGCTGCTCTCCAACGACGGCCGCTCGACGGTCATGCTGGTGGACATCGACCGGGCGTTCAACAACACCGCCGCGCGGGTCGACCTGGTGACGCGCGTCGCCGCGCAGGCCGAGGCGCTGCCGGGCAACGCCGCCTTCGCCGGGTTTCCGTACCTGCGCACCCAGTACGCCCAGCGCGTCACGCGGGAGGCGCCCCTGTTCACCGTGCTGGCGCTGCTCATCTCGCTCGTCTTCCTCTACGTCACCTTCCGCAACGTGCGGGCCGTGGTGCTGCCTACGCTCGTCGTGGCCCTCGGCATCGTCTGGACCATCGGCCTGATCGCCCTCTTCGATCACCGCCTCAACATCGTCTCCTCCATCCTGCCCGCCCTGCTCGTCATCATCGGCATGGCGAGCGCGATTCACCTCTCTACCAAGTACTTCGACCAGTACCGGCTGCGGGGCGACCAGCGCGAGGCGCTCATCCACACCATCCGCACCGTGGGCCTGTCCACCTTCCTGGCCTGCCTGACCACGGCCATCGGCTTCGGCGTGCTGCTGCTGTCCGGGTCTAAGCTGCTGGCCGTCTTCGGCGAGTTTGCGGCGGTGGGCATCCTGATCCTCTACGGCCTTTCGATTACGCTCATCCCGCTGGCCTTCGTCTCCACGAGCCCACCCCGCGGACGCGGCCCGTCCCTGGCGGCCAGCCCGCGCCTGACGCGCCTGCTGGGCCGCCTCGCGGGCGTGACGCAGCGGCGGGGGCCGCTCATCCTGGGCGGCGCCGTGCTGCTGATGCTCGCGGGCATCCTGGGCACCACACGCATCTCGACGGACATCTTCGTCTTTTCCGACTTCTACCGGGACGATCCGCTCCGCCAAGACCTGGCCGTCTTCGAGGACAACTAC
>JAAAOL010000226.1 GCA_009908885.1 Bacteroidota bacterium
GACGACACCGTGCCGGCGAGCATCACCTGCCGCTACCGCAATAACTCCACGACCGAGGCTTTCACCATCACCGCCGAAATCCTCTGCATCCCGGTGCCCTGAGCGCTGCTTCGGCTTCTCGCCGTCAATGTCATCGATTTCCACGCCCGCTGATCGTTCCCCGACCTCCCCGATCCCATGACTGCCACACGCTTCTTCTCCGCTGTCCTCCTTGCCCTTCTGCTGGCCGTCGCAGTCCCATCGACCCATGCCCAGGTCGTCACCATCCTCACCGATGGCGTCGCCGTGCTGGAAAACGGCGCCACGATGGGCCTACCTGCCAACCTCATCGTCGACGGCACCCTCGACGCCGACACCGACGGCACGCCCACCGTCCGCTTCGAGCGCGACGGCGTCCAGCGCGTCAACAGCAACAGCGGCCCGCTCACCTTCAACGACGTCCTCGTCGACAAGCCCTCGGGCGACCTGGTGCTCCAGGTCGACCTCGTCGTGCGCGGGTTGCTCGACGTAGAGCAGGGCGACGTGGACCTCAACGGCTTCCAGATCGACCTGGGTACCACCGGTACGCTCCGCGAACTTCCCGGGCAGACCGTCAAAGGCACCAGCGGCGCCATCACCGCCCAGCGGGGTCTGAACGCTCCCAGCACCCAGAACGTGGCGGGCCTCGGCGCGGAGATCACCTCCGCAGCGAATCTGGGCACCACCATCGTCACGCGCGGCCACGCCGTGCAGACCGGCGACGGCAACGAGAGCATCCTCCGCTACTTCGATATCACGCCCACCACCAACACCGGCCTCGACGCCACGCTCACCTTCCACTACGACGAGAGCGAACTCAACGGCTATTCCGAGTCGGTGCTGGCCCTCTTCCGCTCGGACGACGGCGGCGCGACCTGGGTGGGCCTCAGCGGTACGGTGGACCAGCCCGCCAACACGGTCACGCTCACGGGCATCGACGCCTTCTCGCGCTGGACGCTCGGCAGCAGCACCACGCCGCTCCCGGTCGAGCTGACCGCGTTCGAGGCGACGGTGGACGGGGCCGACGTGCGCCTGCACTGGACGACGGCGAGCGAAACGAACAACGCCGGGTTCGAGGTGCAGGTGCGGAAAGAGCACGCCGGGGAGCGGGACGAAGACACCTGGCAAGTGGACACCTGGCAAGTGCTCGGCTTCGTCGAAGGGGCCGGGACGACGGCTGCGGCGCAGACCTACACGTACCGGGTGACGGACCTCGCGCCGGGGCCGCAGCGCTTCCGCCTCAAGCAGATCGACTACGACGGCACCTTCGAGTACAGCCCAGAGGTGGAGGTCGTCGTGGAGTTGTCGGACGTCTATGCCCTCACCGCCGCTGCGCCCAACCCGTTCCGGTCCGCCGCTCGCTTCCGGCTGACGGTGCGGCAGGCGCAGCACGTGGATGTGTACCTGTTCGACGTACTGGGGCGGCGCGTCCGCACGCTCCATCGCGGCGAACTGGGAGCGTCGACGCCCCGTCGGTTCCGGCTGGCGGCGGATGGCCTGCCGAGCGGCGTCTACGTCATCGTGGCCACGGGCGAGCGCTTCCGGGCGACGCAGCGGGTGGTCCTGCTGCGGTAGGGTCCCCTCGCGACGCATGGTGCTTCGTACCCGCACGTGAAGCCTCGATCTTGACGGCAACGTCGTCGCGCTCCCACTCCTGATCGAGTGCGACGAGCCACCGCGCAGCCTCCCGCCGACGTGGTCGCCGTGACGCCACCGGTCGGTCCAGCACCACGGCCTGGCCGTCCGGGCCCGGCATAAAGACTGCGCAAAGACAGCATCGCCCCCCGGCCGTATGGAACCCATGTTTGCCGAACGGATTTATCTCGTCTACCTGGCGCGCCTCGCCCGTCGTGGGCGCGCGGACATCGTGACCGTGCCCCGTAGCTCAATTGGCAGAGCGCCTGACTCTGGATCAGGAGGTTCCAGGTTCGAATCCTGGCGGGGCAGCCCCCACATCGCCCCATAATCGCCCTAAATGGTGATTCTGGGGCGCTTCTATTTGAACACATTGTAGGCCATACTGCACCGAAGTGCACTGAACTGCACCGGTTTGTACCAAATACGTACCAAGGATTGGGACTCTGACGTGACCGCTGCGCTCGTCGCCCACGCCGCACATCCCTCTCTCCATAAGGGGCGCGGCCTTCAGCGGCAGATGCCGGAGCGCCTGTGCGGCGCCCCAATCTACTCCCAGGGTCCCGGCGGTGTCCAGGTCTTTTCGAAGCGTGCGTCGCTCCTGGCCGCTTCGAGCGGTGGCCACGCGAAGGCCCGAAGCCTGCCGATCACGTCTCCGAGCTCCCGCCCATCCAGGTCGCTTTTACTGAGGAAGGCCTGCCACTGCGTCTGCTTCTCCCTGTCTCTGGCGAATGCGTCCGAGAGGGCCATCGGCACCGCTGACGGGAGCGGCGTGCTGCGCCGTCGAAACGTCGCCCGGATCGCCTCGACGAGCAGTGGGCCCTCGAAGGCGAAGTGCCGGGCCAGGTAGGCGACGTCGTAGAAGTCCTTCATCCGGCTGTTCGCGATGCCCAACACGACCATGGCCTGGAGCTTCTCTGCGACGACCGTCTCTTTTGGGTACGTGCGGAGCCGAGGCGCAGGCATGTCCAAGAGTGTCGGAAATGCTGCCTCTTCGGGGGACGGCGTGACGGCGTCTCCGAGGCCGATGTCGACCTGACGCCGTATCGCGGCGCTGCCGGACGGACGCCGCCATGTTGCGTGGTCGGTCCCGGCTCATACGATCGCCTCCAGGTAGGGGCGCATCACGCTCGCGACGCGGCAGACCTCAGCATAGCGCCACAGGGCATCCATGTCAAAGCTCGCATGGCGGCGGTAGTCGCGGAGCGCCTCGATCGCCACACCCGTGCCGATCTTGTTTCTGAACTTGAAGCAGTCGGCCACCGTCTTGGCCGCCGAATAGATCGGCACGGCGACGCCTTCGATCTCATGCTCCTCCACGCCGGACGTGAAGGCCTCACCGGACATGTAGACGATGCGGAGGGGCAGCGCCTCGGCCTTCGGACGGCGCGCATGGTTCTCGATCGCCAGCCAGACCGCAAAGGGATTCTGCGTCGTCAGCTCGCGAAAGCGCAGCGCCGACAGCAGGCAGACCACCCCGTGAGGGACGCGTCGTGACACTTCGACCATGGTGTGGTGCTCCGTGACGTCCGCCCCGGCGAGCATATACAGGCCGCGCGCTACGCGCTCCAGCGCGCCCTTGTCGTACAGGCGGTACAGGTACTGGCGGGGGATGCCCTCCGCTTCGAGGTCGCTTCCC
Source organism: Bacteroidota bacterium (assembly GCA_009908885.1). Lineage (GTDB taxonomy): Bacteria > Bacteroidota > Rhodothermia > Rhodothermales > JAAAOL01 > JAAAOL01. The sequence goes on from JAAAOL010000226.1 coordinate 3,293, forward strand.
CGCAGCACCCCTTTGGTCCGGGCCAGCGAGAGGACGTGCTCTTCAATCTCCGACATGGTCTT
>JAAAOL010000454.1 GCA_009908885.1 Bacteroidota bacterium
TGTTGATGACCTCCTGCTGCATCGCGGTAGTGACGATGGGGCCTTCGTTGGGGTCCACGTACATGTCGATCTCAGAGCGGACGCCGAACTCGGGCAGGTAGATGCCGGGCTCGACGGAGAAGCCTACGCCGGGGATGATCTCGCGCGTGTCGTGGGTCTCCAGGTCGTCCAGGTTGACGCCGAGGGCATGCGGGCTTGGACTCGGGCCCATGCTGTGGCCGGTACGGTGGACGAAGTAGTCGCCGTAGCCCGCCTCCTCGATCACGTCGCGCGCGGCGCGGTCGGCCTGCCAGCCCTGCATCGGCTCGCCTCGGCTCCATGCGCCCTGCACGAATTCCACGGCAGCATCGCGGGCGGCCAGGACGGTGTCGAAGACCTCCTGATGATGCTCCGGCACGTCCTCGCCCACGTAGCCGCACCACGTCACGTCGCAGTAGACGCCCTCATCGCCCGGCTCCTTGGCCCACAGGTCGATCAGCACCCAGTCGCCCGCCGCGATGGACGCGTGCTCCTCGGCGCTCGGCTCGTAGTGCGGGTCGCCGCTGTGCGCGTTGACGGCCACGATGGGGCCGTGGTCGAAGACGAGGCCGTGCTGGTCGAACTGCTCCTGGATGAAGCGCTGGATTTCGTACTCAGTGACGTCCTCGCCCGCCCGCAGCCGGTCGCCGATGCGCTGGAACGCGGCGTCTTTGATGCCCAGCACGATCTCGCAGGCCCGCTCGTGGGAGGCGACCGACGCCTCGGACCACGACGCGGCAGCCACCTGAAACAGGTTGGCCGAGGAGACGACCTCCGCCCCGAGCGCCCGGATGAAGTCGATTGTGCCAGCGTCGGCGAAGGAGTGCATCGGGATGGCGCCGCCGGGCGAGTATTCCATCGCCACGCGCCCGCAGCCGGACAGCATCTCGCGGAGGCGCTGTTCCATCTCCTGCCAGCTCGTGTACCGCACCTGCTCGATGTCAGACTTGGTGAAGAGCAGCTTGTCGAGCCCGTGGACGAGGAGGGTGGCCTCGCCGCGGGCCGGGATGAACAGCCAGTTGCGGCGCGTGGGCGCGGCGTGGAAGCCGAGCAGGTGCCAGAAGACGGGATTGCTCTCGCGGAAGTCGTAGCACAGCCAGCCGTCGATGGCCTGCTCGCGCATGTAGGTCTGGGCAGCGTCGAGGTTCGTCATGGGCACTATGGTGGAGGATGGATGGGACGCGAAAATCGGCCCGCTTCTGAGGAATGCCGTCCACGGACTCTCCGTCGTGGTGCGTGTTGCGTGAAGGGTAAGCGCGGACGCCTAGCTACCGGACCGTTTCCGGGATCTAGCTTCACTGCACAGAATAGGTGATCTACCCCTTCCCCGCTAGGCGGGACTTCTCCTGTCCAGGGGAAGAGAATCAGTGTGTTGCGTTCCGCCTGACCATGGCTCCCCTGGTCAGGGGAGCTGTCGCGGAGCGCCCCGGAGGAAGTACTCTTGGGGTGCGACTGAGGGGTTGATACACCATGAAACCAAAACTGTCCGGTAAGTAGCGCGGACGCTTCGGCAGCGCCCTCCCGGATCGCGTCCGGGACAGCCATTCAAGCACCACGACCACTTTTACGGACCGTCTACAGTAGAAGCGGTACGGGGTGTGTCTTCCCCAAACATAAAAAAGGAGGCACTCCGAAGAGGCCTCCCGGTGACGAGGATTCCGAAAATTCTGCCGGAGTTATACCTCCAGGTACCGCATGAACTCTTCCACCCGGAGCTGCAGGTCGTCGGCGTCGCGGTCGTCGCTAAAGGCGGCCACGGTGTGGTAGCCGTGGTGCTCCAGCAAATGCCGGATGCGGGCGGTGTCCGTCACGTTCAGCTTGAGCGTGATGCGGATCTTGCCGTATTCCGTCTCCGGCATCTCCGTGGCGATGGAGAGGATCTTGACGTTGTTCGACTCGACCGTGTAGACGAGCTGCGCGAGCGAGTAGTCGTGCGCCTCGACCTCGATGGCGAGGATGGCCCCGGCTTCCTGGGTAGAGAGCATGCGTGCGAATTGCTCGAAGATGTCGTGCCGCCGCACGAGGCCGACGTAGACGTTGTCCTCCTCGGCCACCGGCACCGTCGTCAGGTCGTGGCGGACGATGAGCTTGGTGACGTCGAAGACGTGCGTGTGCGGCATCACGCTGATCGGGCTCGGCCGCAGCATGTCTTCCACGTGAGCTTCCGGGCCAGGCGCGTCGAGCAGCTGGTCCTCGGAGATGATGCCCAGCAGGTGCCCGTCCGTGCTCACGACCGGCAGATGCCGTACGCGAATTTCCATCATCAGCCCCAGCGCGTGCTCCACGGTGTCGTCGGGACTCAGCGGCGGTGTCGCCTGGCTGATGAGACTGTGAATGGTCATGGCTAAGCTCGGTAAGAAGTAGCAGATGGGCGCAGTGGGCGCCTCGCCGTGTGCTACTGTATAACGGACACAAGCACTGTGCCGTTCTACCCGTCGTCGGCGGTGCGAGAGCCGTAACAAGGATTTCGCGGACGGCGCGGGATCGGGTCCCTGCTGGCTTCCCGCCTTCTTGTTACGAATTGCCCGGCCCAGGTGCAAGCACCTTTGGGATGACCAGCCCCCTCCATTGGCGCCGGGAGCGCTTTTTCCGGCGGCATCGCGCCGGATTCAGGACGTGGCCTGGATCGGCGTAAGTCCGGAAAAGCGATCCAGCATGGGCGCCAGGTCGTCGATGTACTTCTCGGCGGCCCGGAAGCGGAGGCGGGCCACGGCCTGCGGACGGTCCGCGTCGTCGCCGTTGAGGGCGTACATGTACTCCTCAGAGAGCACCTCGGCCACCTTGTGGATGTGCGAGATGGCCTTCGCGTCGGTCATCGGTACGTAGGCGATGCGCTCCACGAAGTCGCGCTCGATCACAGCGAGCAGGCGCTCCCGGAGGTCGTCCAGGGCGATGCTGCGCATGGCCGAGACGAACGCGGCGTCGGGATACTCGGCGCGGAGGGCCGAGAGCAGCCCGTGATCGTCCAGGGCGTCTACTTTGTTGAACACCATGAGCGTCGGCTTGTCTACCGAGTCCAGTTCCTTCAGCGTCTCCCTGGCCACGCGGATGTGGTCCTCGAAGCGCGGGTGCGTCACGTCCACCACGTGGATCAGCACGTCGCTCTCGCGCACCTCGTCCAGCGTGCTCTTGAAGCTCTCGATGAGGTTGTGCGGCAGCTTGCGGATGAAGCCCACCGTGTCCGACATGAGCACCTCTTTGTTGGTATCCAGCGTCACGAGGCGCGTGGTGGCGTCCAGCGTGGCGAAGAGGCGGTTCTCGGCGAACACGTCGGCGTCGTCGGCCAGGGCGTTCAGCAGCGTACTCTTGCCCGCGTTGGTGTAGCCC
>JAAAOL010000548.1 GCA_009908885.1 Bacteroidota bacterium
GAGTTAGCCATGGTGCGTCAGCGTATGATGATGGATAGGTCCGTACGGAATAGAGGCCTCGGGGAGAGGCGGGGCTGACGCACGGCGGCAGGCTAGTCGACGATTTCGACCTCGACGCCTTTCTCCTGGGCGAGCTTCTTGGCCCGGCGATACTTGGCGCTATTGCGGGCGTCCTCGCGGCGGATGCGGACCGCTGAGCCGTTGAAGCCCATCTGCCCGCCCTGCTGGAAGCCGCTCCCGCGCTGCGTCTGGTCGGTGAACCAGGTGTTGTCCTCGTCGCCCTGCTTCATCTGCCGAAGCAGCTTCTCCGGCCCGGCGTACGGGCGGCCCGACGATGGGTTGTCCGCGTAGACGGGGTTGCCCTGCTCGTCGGTGAAGTAGTGGACCTCCTGCTCGTCGTCGTACTTGAACTCCTCGGCGAGCTGCCGGACGAACGGCGCGGTCTTTCCGGGGATGGGCGACTTGAGCAGCTCGGGCTTGACGCCCAGCTCGTGGGCCGCAGCCAGCACCTCGCGTTCGAGGTCGCGCTGGCGCAGGCTCGTCACCTGGCCCCGCAGCTTTTCGGTTTCCTCCTTGAGCGGGTCCACCTGCTCGGCGGCCCACTGCTGGCGCATCTGCTGGATCTTCTCCGGGTCAATCTTCGAGACCGGCTCCAGGTCGTCACTCAGCTCGATGCCGCGCTTCTGGGCGGCCTTTTGGAAGAACTCGTCGTCGCTCAGCAGCTCGTCGGGGTCGGCCTTGCCCTTGAGGCGGCGGTCGATCTCGGACTGCATGAACTCCTTGCGGACGAAGCCCTCGGGCGCCTTGTCGGGGCCGTAGAGGCCGTAGTCGTCGGGCAGCTGGAGGCTGTCGACGGGCACCTCGTGGGTATCCTCGCCGATCTGGACGGTAGCGGTAGGCTGGTCTGCCATAGTGCGTCAGTATGTTGGCCGGTGCGCGCCTGTGCGATCGCGTCCTGGCGCGCTCATCGCGCGCCCTTCCCCCGGCGGGAGGGCAGGACCGGACGGACTAGTCCTGTGGCTTACGGGACAGGATACCACAGGGCAAGGGCGGGCCTCAACGTAGAAATAGCTACGTCAGCGGGGCCACAGCACCAGGTCTACCGCCGACTCGCTGATGGCGTACTCATTGGCGATTTGATTAATGGCTTCGAGCTTCTGTACGCCCCGCCCGCGCAGCTCGTCGTAGCGCTGCCGGATCTCGACGTTGCGCAGCTTGGTGTCCAGGAAGCGGCGCAGCGAGGCCACCTCCGTCGAGTGGAGCCCGTCGAGGCTGATATGCAGGGTGGGGGCGTCCATGGGCGTCAGTGGATATGCTCGGGCTCGGCCTGCACGAAGAGCCGCGCCATGAAGGTGTCATCCACCACGAAGCGGACGCGCGGGTACCAGGGGCGCACCCGCTCGACGGCTACAGCATCCGAGGCCGGGCAGTAGACCACGTCCGGCAGGGTGCCCACCGTGTCGATGTAGGACTGGATCCCTCGGTGGATTTCGCGCTCGCGGTACGTCATCCAGCCTCCACGTTCGCGTTCCAGGTCAGCAGGTCGTCGGCGATGATGGGCAGGTGCTTTCGCAGATACCGTTCCGCATCAATCTGCGTCACGGGCAGCATCCGCACGAGGCGCTCGAAGCTCCAGATGTTGTGCCCGGTCTTTACGTCGAGCAGCGTGAAGCCGTGCTGCTCCGAGCCGGTGTGCAGGTGGTTTCCGCTGTATTCCGCCAGCACGGCGTTTTGCGTCTGGTCGATCGCGCGGCTGACGCCCCGCTCCCACGGCGCCCAGCCCACGCTGTCGAGCACCTCCGACGTGATGACGCGCCCGGCCCCGATGCGCTGGCACTTCACGTAGACCAGGTGCTGCCGCTCGGTGCAGTACAGGTAGATCCCGTCCGGCTCCAGGTAGCGCGCCCCGGCCTGGAGCCGGACGAGCACCACGCGGAGGTAGCGCAGGTCTACGAAGTCGTCACTGCCCATGATGATGACGGCGTCCGGGCGATCGGTAGCATGGCGCAGCGCCTGGCAGCCCGCGATCCACTTGTCGGTAAGCGGCTCGTTGGGGGCGACCACGTACTGCCAGCGCGTCGTCTGGTGGACCGGATAGAGGGCCGCGTCGCCCGGGCTGATCGTCGCCTGGAGCGTGAGCCGCACCGGCAGGGCGGCCTCAGCCTGCTCCGCCCACGCCTCGTAGTAGCGCAGGAAGAGCTCCGTGAGGCGGCGGCGGCCCCACAGGCAGGTCAGTACGGCGATATGCAGCGGCTCGGTCATCGGTGCAGTTGATAGTCGCTCCACAGCCACAGCACGACGCACGCAGCGAGTATGACGATCATGCCAGGATAGACAGGGAGCATCAGTCGGTGATAGCTACGGAACGGGTTCGACAATTAAAATGATATGGCGGCGTCGCCAGGCGCGGGTCGGTGACGGTGTCCCCGTCCACGGCGCGGCGGGCCTCATCGACCGTGAGCCACGGGGCGACGCCCTTCACGGCTTCCGGGTCGGAGGTCGCCAGTAGGTCGTCCCGTTGGGCCGCCATGACCTCCACCGGGACCGTCTTGCCGTGCAGGAAATTGCAGATGTCCGACGTGCGATCGTCCCGCACCGCCACGATGCGCGCGGCGGTGACGCCCGCCTTCTGGTACGCCTCGACGCGCCCGAACTCCTGGGCGCGCGTCAGGGCGCTATCGGCAAAGCCCTCCCAGTAGGACTGGCTCTGCCCGAGGCGCTGGCCCAGCTCACGCCGAAACGCCTGCCCGGCTTCGCGGCGCGTCAGGCCCTCGCGGAGCACGCGGCTGCCGATGCGCTGGACGTCCTCCTGCAGAAGCCGGTCGTAGTGGTTTCGTACAAAGTAGCCCTCGTACTCATGCAGCCACCGTATCGCTTTTTCGTCGACCAGGTTGAAGCTGGGGCGGGCCGTGATGGCGGGCACCTGGTCGTAGACGCCCAGCTGGGCGAGCTCGTAGCTCCCTTCGATAGTGGCGAGGAGGCCCGGCGTCACCTCTGCCCCGAAGCGGGCCCCGAGCTGCCGGGCGAGCGGGGCCAGGGCCTCTTCTACGTCCTCGGCAGCAAGCAGGGCGCCGCCTGCCGATTCCAGGCGGCGCACGGCGTCAGTAAGCGCCTGCCGCGTGCGCGCGTCCCAGGTGGTCAGCAGCAGGTCTTTGAGCTCGACGCGCAACCGCTCCAACGCGTCACCCTCCAGCAGCGCGTCGATGCGCCCCAGCTCGATCAGCGTCAGGATTTCTTCGCGGCTCAGGGGCATGGGTCAGCAGGTCAGCTCCGGCTCGGCGCCGAGGTGGGCACCCTGGTGCTCCAGGGGGCCGGTATGTGCGGAGGTGGTGGTCATGCTGAT
>JAAAOL010000239.1 GCA_009908885.1 Bacteroidota bacterium
CGCTATATCCCTTTTCTACGGATTGCATTGTTAATATTCAATGAACGGTTATAGGTTGCGTGTCTGTCTGGTGCGTCTATAGATGAGCGCCACCCACCTTGGGATTGTGCACTCACCGCTCTTGTACGCTCATTTAATGCCGCCCGACCATGACCTATCTTCGCGCTCTGCTTCTCATCTCCGTAATGGCCCTGCTCTGTGCGGCCTGCGACAGCGACCCCGTCGGCGTTGAGCCTGACACGGTGAACGGAGACGTATCCTCTTATCTGCAGGACCTGCCGAGCTGGAGCACGTTTGCACCGGCCGAACCCAACCAGGACCCGACGCCCACTGGCGATCCGGTCGACGAAGAGTCCGTCGAACTGAACGTCGAGAAGGTAGACGAGGACGGCAACGTCTACACCGAGGAAAACGTCGTCTATTCGTGCCAGGTGCAGCCGTTTACGCTCACGCAAAACCCCGAGCAGATCGCGATGTACAGCCCGGATCGGGAGATCTTATGGGCCGGCTCGCTCATCCAGGGCAAGAGCCACCGTGACGGCCTCGGCAGCCTGCTGGGGCTGCCCATCGCCGAGCGTGCGCCCATCAACGTGTCCATTCCGAGCCTGGCCAACGACGACAACTTCCGCACCGTCGACCAGCCCACGCAGGCGGAGGTGGACCAGGCCATCGGCTCGATGATCGGCGGCGCGACGCGGAGTGGCCTCTCGACGCCCAGCACCATCGCCTTCGAGCTGCAGACGTACCACAGCGAGCAGCAATCGGCCCTGCAGATGGGCCTCTCGGGGCGCTACCTCGACTACGAGGGATCGGCCAGTGGCTCCATCGACCGCAACGTCTCCGAGACCACGGTGACGGCGCAGTTCTATCAGAAGATGTATACCGTGGTGGTGGAGCCGCCGCAGTCGCCAGGCAATTTCTTCTCGGAAGGCTTCACGGAGGCCAGGTTGCAGCAGCAGGTAGATCAGGGCCGCATCGGCCCGAACAACCTGCCGGTGTACGTCTCGAACGTCGTATACGGCCGCATGATGATGTTCTCACTGACCTCCACGGCAAGCGAGGAGGACATCCGCGCCACCATGCAGGCTGGCTACGAGTCGATCGGCGGAAGTGTGGAAGCCAATCTGTCCGCCAAGCAGCAAGAGATTCTGCAGCAGTCGAAGATCAAAGTCACATCGATCGGCGGCGATGACGATGCCACGCTCCGCGTCATCCGCTCGGGCGACTGGTCGCAGTACTTCACCGCAAACGTAGCGCTCTCCAGCGCGTCGCCCCTCAGCTACACGTTCCGCAACCTGGGGGATGGCAGCATCGCGAGCGTGACGGAGGCGACCGCGTATAACATCAAGACGTGCACAGCCCGGCAGGCCACGCCTGGCACCTTTGACCTGCGGGACGCCGCGACGCTCTCCGTCCCGATCTCGACGCCCTTCTCCACGACAACCGCCGATGTGGACGGCGACGGCAACGACGACCTTGTCTTCAACCACCGTAGCGCGACCAACGAGATCGCTGTCGCCTTTTCCAACGGCGACGGCACGTTTGTGGCCCCGCAGGCGAGCACGCATCCCGCCTCGCCGGAAGGAGGTTGGGCGACCGCCGACTTCGTCACGGCCGATCTGGAGAATGATGGCAGCACCGCGCTGATCTGGAGCCGGGTCGGGAATGCGAATGGCGACAACACCACATACGTCGCGCGCGCCAGCGGTCGCGCGCTTGAGTTTCTTGAGGGCGTGACCCATCCGGACACGCCATCGCAAGGCGGCAGCTGGGACGCATACCGCACCCTCGTCGGCGACATGGACGGGGACGGGGACGACGACCTCGTCTGGAACCTCCTCGGCGGCCGGAACCGCACCTTCGTCGGCTTCTCAAACGGCGACGGCACGTTCACGCTGCCCACGACGAGCCAAAATCAGGGCAGCACGTGGTTCCCCTACCAGGCCTTCGTAGGCGACGTGACGAACGACAACAAAGCCGACATGATCTGGTCGGTCACGACGAGTGCAAACAATGGCTGGTACGTAGGCGAATCGCTCCTGCAGCCCAACACGGATCCGGGGGACGATGAGTACTTCGATCTGGAATACAACGATCGCGGCGGCAACGGGTGGGATGATTACGTCACCTTCGCCGGCGACATCGACGGGCGGAACGGGACGGACCTCATCTTTATCAACCCAACCTACCCAGGCAACCGAGCCGCCGTGCACCGTGTGCTTTCGGACGGGAATGGGTCGTTCACCCCTACCCGTGGAACGTTCATGCGTCCCGCCGTCGCTGCAGCGGACATCCGGCTGGCCGACGTGACGGCAGATGGCCGGAGTGACCTCGTGGCCTTCGACCGGTCAACGCCGTCGGTCTACGTTGGCCTCGGGACGCGGGATGGCATCTTTGACTTCTCCCGCATCGAACAGACGCTGCCGCCGGATGACTGGTCGCAGTTCACCTTCGTGACCGGCGACTTCAACGGCGACGGCCTCCAGGATGTCCTCTGGACCAATGAGACATCGAACAGCCGGTTCTACATCGGCCTGGCTCGGGAGGACGATGCGCTGTAGCCGGTGAAGCAAGCACATCGCACCACAGCATGGCGCCCCGTGGTCGCCTGGCTTCATCGGCCGGGCGGGCACGGGGCGCTGGCGTGTGGGTGTAGGCCGATGCCTCCACGCCCCTTAACCAAGTCGCCGCCTGCTCCCCTGCTCAACCTTTTCATCCGCCTTGACTTCGTGCCGGCCGTCGTGCTCCTCGTCGCCGCGCCGCTGGGGCTCCTCGTGGCGACTCTCGTGGCGGCTGTGCACCGGCCCATGCTGCGGTAGCACCTGCTGGCCTACTGGCGGGCGGCGTGGCTGCTCATGATCACAGTCTACCTGGTGATCGACGGACGCCCGGTGCCCTTCGTCGCCGGCAATGCCGCGCTCGTCCTGATCCCGCTCGCGCTCTGGATGTCGGGCGTAGCGCTGCCAACGCGTGAGGGATCACGCAATTAATGAGCCCTTTAGCTCGCAGATACATTTGTTAAGATTTAGTGAATGGTTATTGGTTGCGCGTCGGTTTGATGCGTTAATAGGTGAGGCTGTTCGGAAAGAACGGCCCCTACCCTCAACCATATACCCGATACTACCATGCGTTATCTGCGACCGATTCTTGGCATTACCCTGCTCACCCTCCTTTTCTCTCTCACGGCCTGTGATAGCACCGTTTCATCCGACGACGCGGACCCCGAGGGGGTCGAGCGCTGGGAAGGAAGCTACACTGCACAGGCTCGCTTCGGCGGTGGGGGCGGAACGTGGGGCAATGGTGGCACCGACCGGCTCATCGTCTCTTCCAGCGGGC
>JAAAOL010000314.1 GCA_009908885.1 Bacteroidota bacterium
GGGCCGAGATGGGGATGATCTCTTCGAAGTCGTGCAGCTCGTCGTAAGCCGCCACCAGCGGGATCGCGGCTTCCTGCTTGATGAGATCCATCTTGTTGATGGCGAGCAGGGCCGGGCGTGAGCCGATGCGCCCCAGGCTGAGCGTGTCGGGGCGGTCCTTCGTGGCATCGGCCATGAAGACGAGCAGGTCGGCGTCGGCGATGGCGTCGCTCACGCTGTGCATCATGGACTGCTGCAGCCCGTAGCGCGGCTCGATGATGCCGGGCGTGTCGAGGAAGATGATCTGGTACGCCTCGTCCGACAGGATGCCGAGCACGCGGTGGCGCGTCGTCTGCGGCTTGGCCGTGACGATGCTCAGTTTCTTGCCCATCAGCGCGTTCATGAGCGTGCTCTTGCCCACGTTCGGCTTGCCAATGAGGGCCACGTAGCCGCTGCGATGATCCGCCGGAATGTCGCCGAAGTCCATGGGAGGTCTGGTTGTTGGTTGGGGGGCTGGTTGCTGGTTGGGAATTCCTGGTTATCGATAAACTGGTGTGGTTCCGGCAACAAGTAACCAAACAACCACCAACCAAAAAACTAGCCTTTCACGATGCGGCACATCTCGCGGACGGCCTGCTCCATGCCGACGAGCACCGCCCGCGCCACGATGGCAAAACCGATGGAGACCTCCTCGACGTGGGGCACGTGCCGGGCGAGGAACGGGAAGTTGTTGTAGTCCAGGCCGTGCCCGGCGTGGATGCGCAGGCCCAGCGCATGGGCGCGCTCGGTGGCGGCGGCGAGTTGGTCGGCCACGCGCTGCCGCTCCTCGCGGGTGGCGGCGTTGGCATAGTCGCCCGTGTGCAGCTCGATGGCGTTGGCGCCCACCTCGGCGGCCGCCTCAACCTGCGCCACGTCGGCATCGATGAACAGGGCCACCTCCTCGATCTCGGCGTCGTAGAGGCGCGGGATGACCTCCCGCAGGCGATCGCGCGCCGAGCGAACGTCCAGGCCGCCCTCGGTGGTGACCTCTTCGCGGCGCTCCGGAACCAGCGTGGCCAGGTCGGGCTGCACGTCGCAGCAGATCCCGACCACCTCCTCGGCGGTCGAGAGTTCGAAGTCCAGCTTGCCTTTGACCGTCTGCTTCAGCAGGCGCACGTCGCGCTCGGTGATGTGGCGCCGGTCCTCGCGGAGGTGAAACACGATGCCGTCGGCCCCGGCCATCTCGCAGAGGGCGGCGGCATGGACCGGGTCCGGAAAGGTCTCGCGCCGGGCGTTGCGCAGCGTAGCGACGTGGTCGATGTTGATCAGCAGGTCGGTCATGGAGGTGCGGGCGGCGTGGTACCATCGAGTCGAGGGGCGGGCATGGGCGACCCGGCTCCGGCGAGCAACTTCGGCGGGCGGCGCGGGTCTTTCTGCCGAGATCGTCCACGGCAGGTGGGCGCTATGACGCGGCGGACAGCCGCCTGTGTTCCGCACGGCCCATTTGGCCGTCGCGCGCCGGGTGGTTGCATTTCGGGAAGGGATACCTGTATTTTTCGCGGCGGTATTATCTTCAGCGTCTCGTTTCCTCACCCGGACGCCCCCTTCCACCCACACAGCTTAGGAGCATAACCTTCATGGCTTCAGACAGCCGAGGCCTTCGCATAGGCATTCAGATCGTACTGGGCATTATCATCGTAGGACTGGCCTACTGGCTCTACGTGTCCATCACCGCGCCGTACGAGCGGGTCGAGCGTCAGCGCGAGATAACGGAGCGGACGCGAGACCGCATGGAACTCGTCCGCACCGCGCTCATCCAGTACGAGCGCCGCGAGGACCGCTTCCCCGGCTCGCTCGACTCCCTGGTGATGTGGGTCAAACAGGACTCCTTCGTCCAGGCGACCCGGGACAGCCTCTTCGAGGAGGACTTCATCGCGGACTCGTTGCTTTTTTCCCCGCGGTCGGGCGAACGGTTCGAATACGTGGCGACGGATACCGGACGCATCGACATCTACTATCTCAAAGATCCGAATTCGGACGACTTCATCGGATCGACCAATTCCAACGACGTGACGATGCTGAACGCTGCCAGTTGGGAGTAGTCGTTGGGTGCATGGCACACAGTCGGCAGGTGTGGAGTAGCGCAGGCGTCATGGAGGACAGGCAATGGAGGGCACGAGCGCACGGGCGAGCATCGAACTCTACGGCAGCACGCTGCGCTACGCGGCCCTCGTGCGCCACGGCGCCCGCTACCGGCTGCTGGACCTGGGCCACCGCGACTTCGACACGGACCTGGTCGACGCCATCCGCCACGGGGCCGACGCGGACCACTGGCAGGCACTGACGAGCACGCTGTCCGACGTCTTCGGCGCGTCGCCCGCCTCCCGCCTTACCGTCACGCTGCACCCGCCCGCCGCGCACTCCTTCTTCACGGTGCTGCCGGCCGATATGAGCAGCAACGACCGGGCGCAGCACCTCCGCCAGGAGGCTGGCGTCCTGATGCAGGCCGACACGCCGCGCCCGCTGCGCCTGACCGCCGACGCCGTCTACAGCGAGGTGCGGGACGACGCCCGCGTGGAGTGGCTGCACGTCCTGGCGCTCGCCGAAGACGTGCAAGAGCGGATCGACCAGCTCGTGGATGCGCTGCCGTTTACGAACGTGCGGCTGATGCTGAGCACGCACGCCATCGCTACGATGATCGAGCGCATCGTGCGCCGCGAGGGCGTGGCCGACCGGCGCGGGCCGCACACGCTGGCCGTCGGCTGGTATCCCTCGCACCTCGAATACGTCCTGTGCCGCGAGGGGCGCTGGCTCTTCGGGCGGCACGTGACGGAGCCGACGCCTACCGACGCCGCCTACTACGCCGCCGCCCTGCTGGAGCGCCTCCAGGTGGACGCTGCCGACGTGGGCCGGCTGTTCGTCTACGGAGACACGGAGGCGACGGCATCGTTCGAGCCGCTAGCCACGGCCCTGCGCCTGCCCGCCGAGCCGATGCGGCCCACGCTGCTGATCCACGTCGATGCCGACGCGGTGGACCTCCGCGTGGACGCCACCACCATGACGCCCTGCATCGGCGCGGCGCTATGACGGGCCGTTGACGCCAGGAAACGACGCGCTTCCGGTCCTCACTTCGTCGATGCGTCGTTTCGCGGGTCGAGGATGGTCTCGCATCCCGCTCTGGGCGGTGTACCGATCACCTCGACACGGTCATCTCAAACCGGTGTAGATACCGTTATCGCTTGGCGATGTGCGTATAGCTCAGAACGTAATGCGTGATGCGCAGTGGTGTGAAGTTATTTCTGACGCCACCGTCGCACCTGGGACCGTTTGTTCGGGCAGAGCCCCAACGCTCTGTCTGGTAGAGGATGTCCGTTTTGG
>JAAAOL010000374.1 GCA_009908885.1 Bacteroidota bacterium
TAAGGAAGGACATATTCTCTGGGAGGCTAATGTCCATCCATCTGTCCTCTCCCGGGTCCCACCTCCTAAGGAATGGTGTAGCTGATATCCCTTCGCGCCCATAGGCGTAGACCCTGCCCATTCCAGCCGTCGTGAGGAGAGTCACCATGCCCGAACCGAAATAGGTCTTCCATTGCTCGCCATCCCATCTCAGAAGGCCAGGCCCCTCAACCTGGGAATTTCTTGTCAGCCTGCCCGTCCCGACGTACAGGTGACCCTCCGCAGCATCGAACGCGAGCGTGTTCACACGATCAGCGCTTCGACGCGGCGTCCACTCGGAGCCATTCCACGCATACACATCTTTCGCGGTCGTTGCGTACACCTCTGATTCGTCGACTGCTTCGATGGCCGTTACTTCCTGTTCGAATCCGTCGCCCATCGCCACCCACCGAGTGCCGTCCCAGTACGCAATGCGACGGGCCTCCACGTTTGCGAATCTTAGAAAATTACCACCGACGTATAGATGCCCTTCCTTGTCCGTAGCCAGCGCGGAGATCTGTGGCGGAATAGGCGAGAAGAAGCGGTCGTCCCAGTGGTGGTCACCGTCCTCCTGCAAGATGGCGGACGACGGTGACGCGGGGAGACCGGAAAGACTCTGGGCGTGGCTCGCGGATGCGGGGAGCAAAAAAAGGGCTACGAGCAGTATGCTCGTACTGAAGCGGACGATGTCAGCCATGCTACTGAACTCACTGAGAAGCAGAGTACTGCGCGCAATCTTAGAGACTATTTGGCAAGACATTTCGGGGTGGTGCCCGCTACCCGACCTGCTTCCCAAACCGTCTCTAGAACGTATACACCTCACGGAGGACAACTAACGAATAGACTGTCCGCCAGGATTTGCACGGGCATTCACTGAATAGAAATCACGATGGGACATGAGATTCCGGATTGTCAGGAAGCTACGCGACTCAGCGCAGTTCCAGAATGCCGCGACCTGCATCGTTCAGCAAGGCGATGATCTGATCAGCGCGGGAGCGAAGCAAGGCCTCGACCGCATCCGTCGAACAGTTTCCTCGCCGGATCCAGACGACGTTGGGAGGAAAACCATGCAGAAGACTCATCTCCCCAAAGTCCGCATACTTACTGACGAGCATGAGGCTGTGCTCCTCAGCATAACTCCACACCTCCTGGTCAGAAGCTCGCGCTAGTCCTATGGATGCGACGTGCTGCGAGTCCGGAAATACGTCCGCGAGGCGACGCGTAAGGTGCGGCGAAAGACGTTGGTCGAAGAGTAGCATTACGCCGAGGCGGTGCGGCGTTCACGCTCTGCGGCAAATTCGAGGCTGGCCAAGATGTCCTCGCGCGTGAGGTACGGAAAATCGGCCAGAATATCCTCCACGCTCATGCCGGAGGCGAGATAGCTGAGCACGTCATACACGGTAATACGCATGCCCCGGATGCACGGCTTACCGCCCCGCTTCCCGGGGTCCATCGTAATGCGGTCGCGATAGCTCATCAGGTTCGGTTTCTTGAACAAGCTTCTTCCGGACAGAGTCAATACGAGGCTCGGTATCCCGAGACCCCCCAGAAAAACGGCGTTCACCAAAACTTAACGCTGCGTCGCTCTTTTAACCACCATCCGTTGCAGATTCCCGCGTCGCGTGTTTCGGACGCTTCTTTCCCCTCGCCACAGCCGCTGCCCCCGATGCGCACGCTCAAGATCGGCATCATCGACATCGTCGCCAACTCGCCCAACACGTCGCTGTATGCGCGGGTGATGCGGCCCAACCTGGCGGCCATCATGCCACAGGTGCTCGCCGTCTGGTGCGAGGAGGCCGGGCACGAGGTGCACCTCACCTACCACGCCGGCTACGAGAACATGGTCAACGACCTGCCGGACGACCTCGACCTGGTGTTCATGGGCGCCTTCACGACCTCGGCGCAGGTGGCCTACGCGCTGAGTGCCTACTACCGGGCGCAGGGGGCGGTGACGGTCCTCGGCGGCCCACACGCGCGCTGCTACCCGGAGGACGCGCAGCAGTACTTCGACTACGTCCTCGGGTTTACGGATAAAGACATCGTCCACGAGGTCACCGGCGACGCCGCCCCGCACCGTCCGATGGGCGTCTACCTCTCGGCGGACCGCCAGCCCGCGCACCTGCCGGGCGTGCAGGCCCGCTGGAAATACATCGAGCGCCTGCTGGAGGAAGCGCCGCTCGTCAAGATCGTGCCGATGCTGGGGAGCCTGGGCTGTCCCTACACGTGCAGCTTCTGCGTCGACTCGGTCGTCCCGTACCAGCCGCTCGACTTCGACGAGATCCAGTCCGACCTGCGCTTCCTGCGGTCGAAGATGAAGCGGCCCATCGTGGGCTGGCACGACCCCAACTTCGGCGTCCGCTTCGACGACTACCTGGACGTCATCGAAGAGGCCGTGCCGCCCGGCAGCATCGACTTCATCGCCGAGAGCACGCTGTCGCTGCTGTCGGAGAAGAACGTGCGGCGGCTCAAGAAGAACGGCTTCAAGGCCATCCTGCCCGGCATCGAGTCGTGGTACGACATGGGCAACAAGTCCAAGACCGGCAAGACGACAGGGATGGACAAGGTGCGCCAGGTGGCCGAGCAGGTCAACATGATCCTCAGCCATCTGCCGTACCTCCAGGCCAACTTCGTGCTCGGGCTGGACTGCGACGAGGGCGAGGAGCCGTTCGAACTCACCAAGCGCTTTCTCGACCTCGCGCCGGGCGCCTTTCCCGCCTTCTCCATGCTGACCGCCTTCGGACGCAGCGCCCCGCTCAACCTGGAGTACCAGCGGCAGGGCCGCGTCATCGCCTTTCCGTTCCACTTCCTCAACAACAACGGGGCGATGAACGTGCGGCCCAAGAACTACGAATGGCCGCGCTTCTACGACCTGATGATCGACCTGCACGAGCACGCCTTCTCGACGCGGAGCATCTGGAACCGGTTCAGGGCCAACCGGGGCGGCATCCCGAAGACGATGAACGTGCTGCGGGCCGTCTCCTCGGAGGGCTGGCAGAAGAACAAGTACTTCGCCGAGGTGCGCCGCCGCCTGGACGAGGACGTCCCGTTCCGCCGTTTCTTCGAGCAGGAGACGGAGACGATTCCGGCGTTCTACACCGACCGCATCGAGCGCGCGATGGGGCCGCTGTGGGAGTGGCTGCCGGACGGCGCGCTCTACCACGACGCCTATGCCTACCGGAAAGCCCCCGGCGACCCGCTGACCCCGCAGGCCGGCGCGGCGACGGCGTAGATCCTGGTGCGTGATTCGTGGTGCGTGAGGACGGGAAATCGTCTAATATCTACTCTTCGACGTTACAGTGCATACCGTCATCCTGAGC
>JAAAOL010000045.1 GCA_009908885.1 Bacteroidota bacterium
CTGCCATCGCCGGAGGCCGGAAACGCCCCGTCGATCTGCTGCACGTCCACGACGCGCACGAGGCGCCCCTCGAACGCCTCCGCGTCGTCCAGCAGCTCCGCGAGCGTGACTGCTGGGGGCGGGGTCGGCTGAATATCTCCGGCGCTGACGACGGACTGCACGTCCAGTTCGGCCTGGCCGTCGTCCTGCTGCATCGTGCCCGCGACCACGTAGCGGCGCTCCCGGTCGGTCAGCGTCGTCGTGCCGGTGAGACGAAGCCCGCGCACGTCCTCCAGATACGCCTCATCCGCTGCGAAGACGCCCGCCTCGGCCTGCACGACGCCCGCGACGCGCGCCGGGGCACCGTCGAACAGCAACTGTCCCTGGACGTCTGTCTGCGTGAGCTGCGCAATCGGCGTCGTGCCTGCGAAGAAGACCGCCTCGTTGCTCATGTCGCTGACGCCGGTGTCGTCCTCGGCGTAGACGCGGTAGCGGACGCGGCTGCCGTCGGCGTAGGCGCTGGCCGGGATCGTGCCCGCGAAGGCCTCGCCGCCGCTGCTCGTCATCGCCACGGGCGGCTGATCGGTCCCGTCCACCGTGTAGCGCACCTCGACCTGGGCCAGCGCCAGGGTGCTGCTGACCGTGGCCGTGATCGTGAGCGGCGCGTCGGCGTCGGGGATGAAGGCGGAGCGCTCGACCGCCGTGATCTGCACGTCGCCCTCCTGCCCCGGTTCGCCGAAGAACGCGCGGTCCACCAGCGTCGGGTCGATGACGAACGGGTTCACTTTGTCGTCCTGCACCTCAGCGATGGCGCACGTCCGGGCGAACTCCGCCTGGTCGGGCGGGTCGATTTCATGCCACGTCCGCAGGTCGTCTTTCATCGCCTCGAAGAAGCTGCTCTGGCTGCCCACGAGGTCGCCGTACACCGTCCAGACGTAGAAGAGGGCCCGCGCGGCGTTGCCCTCGTGGAGTTCGCGCGGCTCGAAGCCGTTGTTGACGTCGCGCTCGCTGTAGCTGTCCAGGTTGGACGAGGGTTTCGAACTCAGCTCCTGCGCGTTCCGGTACCAGTCGTCCGTCTCCGTGTCGTCGTCGCGCTCCAGCAGCGGCAGGTTGCCGCGGGCCGAGTTGACCTGGATGCGTGTGGGAAAGAGGTGGTGCATGTTGCTGCGCGCGCCGGGGTCGTCGCCGCCGATGCCGAGGCTCTGCGGCCACGTGTGCTCCGTATTGATGCCCTTGTTGAACGCGTCGGTGCGCGGCTCCACGGCGGGGTCCTGCGGCACGCCGGTGACGGTGAAGCCCGAGTAGACACCCGTCACCGAGCCGCCCTGGTTGTCGATCCAGCCGTACATCTGGTCGCGCGCGTCGCGGTAGTCGAGCATCTGGCTGTCCGCCGGGCGGTAGGCCTGGAGGCATTGCAGCAGGGCCGCGCCGGACTGGCCCGGACAGATCGTCTGCTGCTGATACTTGGACGAGCCGCACTCCGGCACCTGAGCCTGGACGAGCAGCGGAGCGCACAGGACGAGTAATGCGAACAGGGAACGACGTAGCATGGCGGGGCGGTGGGACTCAACAACAACGCGGGGCGCAAGGTACGGAATGCGCGGACGTCGTGCGAAGCCTCCCCACAGACCTACAACCCTGGAAACCTCGCAGACGACCCATTCGTCTTACTTTCAATCTTACCATAGACATACAGAAGTCAACAACTCAATGCCAACTACACGCCTTTCCAGTAAAGGCCAGATCGTGATTCCGAAGGCCATACGTGATGCCCATCGGTGGCGTCCCGGACAGGAACTGGAGGTGATCGACACGGAAGACGGCATCGTCCTCCGGGCCCGCACGCCCTTTCCGGCCACGACCCTCGACGCGGCGTACGGATGCCTCGACTATGACGGCCCTCCCGTCCCGACCGAGCAACTCTCCGGCACGGAGGCGATGAAGCGACGGATGGAGCACGCCGAGGACACGCGATGAAGGTGCTCGACACGAACGTGCTGGTCCGCTTCGTCACGAAGGACGACCCGCAGCAGTCCCCCGTCGCCCGGGAAATCCTGGCCTCGCACGATTGCCTGATTCTAGACACCGTCGTGCTGGAAACGGTCTGGGTGCTGGAGAGCATCTACGGGTTCGATGCGCCCGACGTCGCCCACGCCCTCCGCACGGTTTTTGGCCTCGACACGGTGCACCTTAGAGACGAAGAGCGCATGCGGCGCGTCCTGGACGGCTATGAAGACGGTCTGGACTTTGCCGACGCCCTTCACCTGGCTCACGCCGAGGGGCAGGGCTCCTTCGTCACCTTCGACGCGGGCATCGAACGCCGCATCCAGCAGATGGACGACATCTCACCGGAACGCCAACGCCTCGTCGCGCACCTCGACACGGTGCGGACGTAGCCTTTACGGCTGCCTCCACCTCCAACGGACGTCCCTATTCTGCGACGGCTCCCGACTCGGATGCATTCAGACGCTCGATAAGGCTACGGACGAATGCCGGGTTTTCGAAGTCTTCCGGTGTTGCCAATACGTCTCCGGAGAACGGTAACTGGTCTGCGCTTGCCTGGCTCAGAGGATCCACGAAGACGAGAATGATCGGCTTCGACATGGCCCATGCCGCTCCGTACTCCTGTAAGATCAGATTTGACCCGACGGCTGCTTCAGACACGAGCAGTATGAACAAATCGCTATCGGACAACTCGTCCTTCAGCTTCGACTGCCAATCGCCGCCTGCGCTGAGCATATCCGTAGAGAAGATGCGCACTCGGGCGTGCTGACTTAACGCACCCGCGATGTGCCGGGCCGTTTTGCGATCCGCGCTCGCGTGGCTCAGAAAGACCTGCCTTACGGTTTTGGTATTTTCCATGCCTACTGCCCTCGTTGTGCGCGTTGATTCAGTTCTACGAGATACTCGTCGAAGTCGTTCAGGTCGATCGCTTTTTGCTGCACCAGTATATCTGGCATCTCCCCGGGGGCAATCTTGTCGATGATGGGAACGACGCGCTTTTCCAGGCCCCAGGCGGCTCCGATTTCGACCAGCACCCAGGGACGATCGACCGAGTACTGGCTCATCAGAACGAGCAGTTCATCACAGGCCTGGATGCTCTTTCGGATCGAATCGGGAATTTTATCTCCGCCTGCAATGTCCTTTTCATCGAGGAACGTCTCTACGCCAAGGTCCTCAATCAGACGAGCCATCTGGCGCGCAATCCATTTGTCCTTCGACGAATGGCTGATGAAAACGGTATAACCGAGCATAGCTGAAAGATATGAAAAAGAGGTGACTCACACCGCCACCGTCTCGGCCTCGGGCTCGTAGTTGAGGCGCGGGGCGAGCCAGCGTTCCACCTCGGCCACC
>JAAAOL010000523.1 GCA_009908885.1 Bacteroidota bacterium
CATGTGCCAGGCGCTGGATCAGGCCGCGCAGATCGTCCGCGACTGGATCGACACCCGCCCGCACGGCTTCCCACCCATCGTGCTCAACGTGACGGACGGCGAGGCCACCGACGGCGACCCCCTTCGCTACGCGCAGCAACTGCGCTCCTTCGCCACCGACGACGGCGAGGTGCTGCTGTTCAACATCCACCTGTCGGAGTCTGAAGACGCCGCCGTCGAGCTGCCCGAGGCGATGGACGAACTGCCCGGCGACGAGTACGCGCGCCAGCTCTTTCAGATGTCGAGCCTGCTGCCGTTCTCGATGCGGGCTGCCGCCGAGCAGGAGGGCTACCGCGTCAACCTGGATACGCGCGGCTTCGTGTTCAACGCCGACCCCGGCGCGCTCGTGCGCTTCCTGGAGATCGGCACCCGCCCCAGCACGCTCCGGTGATGCGAACGGCGAGGGACGATGGTGGATAGGTGACTGGGGAGGCCGGCATGGTGCAGGACACTCCGACATCGACGACGTTCTGGCTGCCGAAGGCGGGGCATCGCGCGGACGAGTACGAGGACGCCGTTGCCGTCTCTGCAGGTGCGTTTCCGGCGTACGCGGCCATCGCCGACGGGGCGACGGAGTCGGCCTTTGCCCGGAGGTGGGCGCAGCTACTCGTGCGAGGAAGTGTGGAGGCGCAGGTGGCGTCAGCGTCGGCGCTGGCGGCACAGCTTCCCGCGTGGCAGACGGCGTGGCGCACAGCCGTCGCCGAACGGACGACCGAGGCGCCCTGGTACGCGGCGGCGAAGGCGGAAGAGGGTGCGTATGCCGCCCTGCTGACGCTGATGGTGACAGCAGACGGCAGGTGGCGCGCCGTGGCGGTGGGCGATTGCTGCCTGCTGCACCTGCGCGGCGAGGCGCTGCACGCCGCCTGGCCCCTGGACGATCCTGACCAGTTCACGCACCGCCCGGATCTGCTCGCAAGCCAACCGGCTGCGCCGCGGCCGCCGATGCGGGAGCACGAAGGCGCCTGGCAGGCTGGCGACGCGCTGGTGCTGGCGACGGACGCGCTGGCGGCGTGGCTTCTGGCCACGGACCCGACCCGCGCCCTCGGCTGGACGGACGCCTCATTCCGCGACGCTGTGACCGCAGCCCGCGACGACGGCGCGCTGCGCAACGATGACGTGACCGCGCTGATCCTCGCCCTTCCCGCTGCGTAGGACCGCATCAATCTACTCCTCGCCCCAGTACGCGCTATGCCCCAATATCCCACGCCCGGCGCCTATCAGGAAGCCCTGCAGGTGGCGTCCGCGTCGCTCCACGATCCGGAGCTACGGGCGGCCACCCCCGTCGAAACCGCGCTGGGGCTGCCGAAGGCCATCACGGGCGCATTCGCCGCGGTCTTTCCGATGGACGCCCGCACGCGGCGCTGGGCCGTCAAGTGCTTCCTGACCGACGTGCCGGACCAGCGGCGGCGCTACGACGCCATCGCCGAGCACCTTGCCGAGGCCGAGCTGCCGTACACCATCGACTTCGACTACCAGCGCACCGGCATCCAGGTCGAGGGGCGCACGCTGCCGGTGCTCAAGATGGCGTGGGTCGAGGGCGTGCCGCTCAACACGTACGTCCGTCAGCACCTGGACGCGCCCGCCCGGCTGGACCAGCTGGCCGACCGGTGGCGCGCGATGCTCGCCGACCTCGCCGCGGCTGACGTGGCCCACGGCGACCTGCAACACGGCAACGTGCTGGTGCAGGCGACCGACGACGGCCCGCGCCTCGTCCTCGTCGACTACGACACGATGTGGGTGCCCGCGCTCGACGGGCGCAAGAGCCCGGAGGTCGGCCATCGCAACTATCAGCACCCGGACCGCACGGAGCGGGATTTCGGACCGCATCTGGACCACTTCCCGGGCCTCGTCATCTACACGGCCCTCCGCGCCTGCGCGCAGCGCCCCGACCTGTTCACCCGCTACGACACCGACGAAAACCTGCTCTTCCGCGCGGCGGACTTCTACGACCCGTCGGCCTCGGTGCTGTTCGACGACCTGACCGGCCTCGACGAGGGTGAGCTGCCGGGGCTGGTAGATGCCGTCCGCACGGCCTGCTATCTGGAGCCCGAGACGGTGCCGCCGCTCCAGGACGTGCTCGCCGGGCAGCGCGGGGCGACGATCGACGCCGCGGTGGGACGAGCACGGCGGACCTGGGAACGCGCGCGACAGCGTCCAGAGCGCCGAGGTATGACGCGTTCGCGCAATCGGTTCGAGCGGGCGGTGCTGCCCGTCCTGCTCGCGGGGCTCCTGAGTGGCGGAATCCTCTGGGGGAGCGGTTTCCCCGCCCTCGCGGGGGGCGTCGTGGCCGTCGTGCTGGCCGGCCTCGCGTGGGGCGGATGGCTTCAGTACCGTCGCCTTCCCGGCGTCCGACGGCAACGACGATTGGGGCGGGAGTTGGCCTACTTCGACCGGCTCCTGCGTGAGCTGCGGCGGCAGGTGGCGCGGTATGAGCAGCAGCGCGCAGCCCTCCTCAGCAACGTCGATGACCTGCGGGCCGAGCGGCTTCAGGAGGTGCAGGAGGAGGCGCTCTACGACAAGCTCAAATATCATTTCATCCAGGAAGTGGGCGCGGTCGAAGGCATCCGGTACCGCGTCGTGGTGCGCCTCAAGGCCGCAGGCATCCGCACGGCGTATCAGGCCACGCGGGAGCGCGTCGCCGCCGTGAGCGAGTTGAGCGAGGAGACGCGGACGCGCATCGCGCTGTGGCGGGCCGGGCTCGTGGCGCAGTACGCAGACGCCGTCCCCGATGCACTCTCGCCCGCCGAGGAGCGCCGCTTCGAACGCTACATCGCGCACCGGGCATCCGGCTTCCAGGACGAGCTGGAGCGGCTGCGGGAGAAGATCCGGGTGCAGGAGGCCGAGCGGACCCAGGTGCAGGAACGGCTCAGCGCGACGGAGGCGGTGACGATCGGACGGTACGTGCTCTTCGTGCTGCGTCTCACTTCCCTGCCGTCGCGTCCCCTGCCGCCCGCTCCGACGGCCGCGCCCCCGCCCGGTGACGTCGAGCGAGAAGCGCCCGTTCCGGCCTCGGCGGATACCCGCGAGGAGTGGTGGAAGCGGGCGAGCTAGTCGCCGAGCCGGTCGCCCAGGACTCACCGCCCGGGGCATACCAGCGTGTTGCAGTACTGCAACGTGGAGGGCCTCGGGGGCGTTGCGGCCACGCAGCATCCTCCACGGCGAGCGGCTGCCTTGCCTTCGTCCTTTTCCTACCTGGCGGCGTCTTGCGGCCTGCATACCGCATGTCCTTACCGTACACCCTTCATGCGCCGTTGTGGCACTTCGTTTGAGAGGCGTCTCCCATAGATCGCGG
>JAAAOL010000115.1 GCA_009908885.1 Bacteroidota bacterium
CCCCATCGATGCCTACTGCGACGCGCACCGCCTCTCCATCGACGAGCGGCTGGACCTCTTCGCAACCGTCTGCAAGGCGGTCCTCTACGCCCACGCCAAGCTGGTCGTGCATCGCGACCTCAAGCCGGAGAACATCCTGGTGACGGAGGACGAGGCGGGGCAGCCCCAGGTGAAGCTGCTCGACTTTGGCATCGCCAAGCTGCTGGAAGACCCCGGAGAAGGACTGACGCGGACGGGGATGGCGGTGATGACACCCGCCTACGCCAGCCCGGAGCAGGTGCGCGGCGACGTTATCTCGACGTCCACGGACATCTACTCGCTGGGCGTCGTCCTCTACGAACTGCTGACCGGGGTGCGGCCTTACGACGTCGAGGCGTCCTCGTCTGCTGCCGCTGCGGCGCAGGTGATCCGTTCGGAAGAGCCCGCCCGCCCGTCGACGGCGGTGAAGACGGCCACCGCCACGGATAGACGGGTGAGTCAGGCGCGGCGGACGCAGCCGGACCGGCTCCGGCGGCGCCTCGCAGGCGACCTCGACGTGATCTGCCTAAAGGCGCTGCGTAAGGAGCCGGAGCGCCGCTACGGATCGATGGAGGCCTTCGCCGACGACCTCCAGCGGCACCGGAACGGGCTGCCCGTGCTGGCCCGGTCGGACGCGGTGAGCTACCGGCTGCGCAAGTTCGTCCTCCGGCACCGCACGGGCGTGGCGGTGGCGGCGGCGGCCGTGCTGGTCGTCGTGGCGCTCGTCGGGTACTACACCGCGCGTCTGGCCCAGGAGCGCGACGCGGCCCAGCGCGAGGCGGCGAAGGCCCAGCAGGTCGCCGGATTTCTGGAGAGCATCTTCGCGACGACGGACCCGTCCGAGGCGCGCGGGGAGACGGTGACGGCGCGGGAGCTGCTCGACGCCGGACGCGCCCGCATCGCTGAAGACCTGGACGACCATCCGCTCGTCCGCGCTCCGCTGCTGCGTACCCTCGGCAACGTGTACCGTGAGCTGAACCTGTTCGCGGAGGCGCGTCCGCTGCTGGAGGAGGCCGTCGCCCTGCACCGCGAAGCCCACGGCCTGCGCCATCTGGAGACCGCCTCCAGCCAGACGGCGCTGGCCCTCGTCCTCGACGAGGTCGGCGAACGGGACGCTGCCGAGGCGCTCTACCGCGAGGCCCTCGCCACCCGCCGCGCCTTGCTCGGTCCCGACCATCCCCAGCTCAGCGAGAGCCTCACCAACCTGGGCTATCTACTCCAGAACCAGGGCCGCGCCGACGAAGCGGAGGCGCTGTTTCGGGAGGCGCTGGCGGTCGACCAGGCCCACTTTCCGGCGGATCATCCGTACGTCGCCACGGCCAGGACGCGGCTGGCGCGGCTCCTCCGCCAGCAGGAGCAATACGACGAGGCCGAGGTCCTCTTGCGGGAGGCCCTCGCCGCCCAGCGCCGCCACTACGCAGGCGATCATCCCGACGTGGCCAGCACCCTCCGCAACCTGGCCTCCCTGCTCCGAGACACGGATCGGTACGAGGAGGCCGGGAGACTTTACCGCGAGACCATCGCCATGCGGCGTCAGCTCTACGGGGGGCAGCACGCCGAGGTGGGGGTCGCGCTCAACAGCTATGCCCAGTTGCTGCGCTACCAGGGCGCCTTCGACGAGGCCGCCGCCGTCACGCGCGAGTACATCGACATCGCCGAGCACATCTACGGCCCCGTGCATACCGAGCCCGCCATCGGCTACTACAACCTCGGGCTGATCCTGCGCGACGCGGGCGACCCGGACGGCGCGCGGCAGGCCTTAGAGCACACCCTGGCCATCGAAGACGACGTCCTCGGGCCCGATCATCCCGACCGCGCCTACACCCTGCTCGAACTGGCCGACCTGCACCGGCAGCGCGACGCCATGGCCGAGGCGCTGCCGCTGCTCGACGAGGCGGTTGCCATCCGCCGGACGCACTACGGCGCCGACGACGCCCGCACCGCTGAGGCGGTCCGGCTGTTGCAGCAGGTCCGACAGGCGCTCGCCGAGCGGTCTGGGACCGATGGGTGATCCTGATTCGGGTTGGCGATCTCAGGATGGCTGTGACGGGGGCCTCGTACCGTCGCAACGCGTACCATCGGCCCGTTGCCTTCTGGTCTGACTCAGCATCCGGGGTCCAAATGCTGCGTTGATTCAGAGTGGTGATGTCCAGATCTTGATGGTGCCCGTGGTGGAAGCGTGCTCCCCCGACAGGATGCCGGGGCAAGCGGTGGCTCGTGTCAGGCACCGGCAGACGCGTTAGCACATACCAACCACGCCCCCACACTCCCACACTCCCGCACTCCCACGCTCCCGATACCCCAACGCCCCATGACCTCGCAGGAGCGCCGCGTGCTGGACGCCATCGACCAGGAACTGCTACTGGCCCTCCTTGGCGATCTCGTGGCGATCGAAAGCCTGGGTGGCCGCGAGACGCCCGCGCAGGAATACATGGCCCGCCAGATGGAGGCGCTCGGGTTCGCGGTCGACACCTGGACCCTCGACCTTGACCGGCTGCGCCAGCATCCGGCCTATACGGTCGAGATCGAACGGGACGAGGCGCTGGGCGTCGTGGGCCGCATCGGTTCCGGCGACGGGCCGACGCTCGTCCTCAACGGGCATGTCGACGTCGTTCCGGCAGGCGAGCGGGACCGCTGGTCGCATCCGCCCTTCGCGGCGACCGTCGAGGCGGGCAAGGTGTACGGGCGCGGGACGGCGGACATGAAGGGCGCCCTCTGCTGCGCGCTCATGGCGATGGAGGCCGTGCAGGCGGCGGGCGTTTCGCTGGCCGGGACGGTGTTGTTGCAGAGCGTGGTCGGCGAGGAGGACGGGGGGCTGGGCACGCTGGCGGCCGTCGAGCGGGGGTATCGCGGGGATGCCGCCATCGTCATGGAGCCGACGGAGTTGATGGTGGCGCCGGCCCAGGCGGGCGCGTTCAACTTCAGGGTGACCGTCCCGGGCGTCGCCGCGCATGGGGCGCTGCGTACGGAGGGCGTCGATCCGATCGACGCGTTCATCCCCCTGTACCGGGCCCTCCAGGCGTTCGAGCGGGAGCGCAACAGGGCCGTCAGCGATCCGCTCTTCGTGGACTACGACGTGCCCTTCGCGCTCTGCGTCGGCACGCTGCGGGCGGGCATCTGGGCCTCGACGGTGGCGGAGTCGCTGGTCTTCGAAGGGCGGCTGGGCGTGGGGCCGCACGAGGACGCCGCGCAGGTGCGTCGCGCCTTCGAGGACGTGCTGCAAGACGCCGCGCACCAGGACGCGTGGCTGCGCGACCATCCACCGACGGTCGAATGGTGGGGCGCTCAGTTTCTGCCAGCCCACAC
>JAAAOL010000265.1 GCA_009908885.1 Bacteroidota bacterium
CCTCTCCGCGATGGTCGGTGATGAGGGTCGAGTTGATGAGGCAGTCGATGGGCGTGCCGTCCTGGCGGCTCATCTCCGCCTCGAAGTCGTGCGCGTACCCGAGCCGCTGCACCGTCTCGATAAAGCGCCACCGCTCCGAGGCGCTCGTGAAGATGTTCTCGGCGCGAAAAGCGCTGAACCCGGCCTGCTGGCTCGCCTCGCGCGGGTAGCCGAACAGCTCGCACGCCGCCGGATTGGCGTAGGAGATGCTGCCGTCGGGCATTAGCAGGATGATGGCGTCGCGCGACTGCTCGAAGAGGCGCCGGAATTTCTCCTGCGATTTCTTGAGCCGAAGCAGTACGCCGCGCATCGGGACGAGGGCGAACAGCAGCAACAGGAAGGCCCCACCGGAGACGCTCAAGACGACGATGCGCTGCATCCACCGCGCCGCCTCGCCGAGCGTGTTGGAAAAAGCGGCCTCCAGGTTGGTGAGGTTGACGTTGAGGCGGTCGATCTCCTGGAGCACCTCGGCGATGTGGCGGGCACTCGGGCGGCCCGTGCTGATTTCGTCGTGCAGCTCGACGGCGAGGCGGTCGAGCTCGTGCAGCAGCTGGTCGGCCTCGGCCCAGAGCCGGAAGGCCGTGCCCATCGTGGGCAGATGGCGCATCAGGCGGAGCGACCAGAGGCGCTCGGGGAGGTCGCCCGGCGGGATGCGCGCCCTCGTCAGCTGCTCCCGGATCTCCTCCAGCTGCGGGTCGGGCCCGTCGAGCAGCAACCGCGCCCGGCTGATGCTCTTGGGGATGGCGATGGCTTCCTCGTACTTCGTGTAGAACTCCTCGCGCCGCGTCGCCGCGTACTGGCTGAGGTAGTAGACGGCGTCCTTCTGCGCCTTCGAGTAGAGCGCCTCGCCGTTGACGTACGCCCGCATGGCCGACACCATGCCCACCCCGGCGTACGTCAGCGCCACCAGCGCGCCCAGCAGCAACGCAAACAGGGCCACGAGCAGTAGAAACTCTTTGGCGTACGCCAGCCGCGCCAGATACCGCCGGACGACAGACTTGGAGGCAGGGGTCGTCATGATTGGGGACCCGCAGGCTGCGAGCCACACGCTGCACGAAGGGTTCTATAGAGTATCGTCGGTCCCGGTGGAAGATTTAGCACCGAGGCCGGAATCGACCCATGCGATCGGGGGGCGCGGCGACGAGGTCGCTCAGGAGCCCGTGCGCTGTCCGGAGGCCGACGTCACCGTCGTGTCGGGCGGAGACGGCAAGGTCGTGTCGGCCGGAGGTACATCTCCCGATGGCGCGTCCGTCGGGGGCGGCACCGCGTCGGTCGTGTCGGCGGCGGGCGGCGTAGCGCGGAGGGTATCGGTGGCGGCCGTGTCTGCATCGACAGGATCGGGCCTGGCGACGTCGTCGGGTAGCGTAAGGAGGCGGCCTTCACGCAGGAGGACGTCGCCATTCTCGGTGCGCAGCTCGATGGTCGCTCCGCCCGTGCCGAGCTGTCCCTGGAAGCGGGCGCCAGCGTCGAGCGGGCTGAGGCGCCGGTCCGTGAAGGCGAGCGCGTCCGTGTTGATGTCGCCCGCGTCGGTGCGGGCCTCTACGCGGGCCGCCGTCGTGGCCGGAAGGGTCAGCGCGAGGTCGCCGTTGGCGGTGCGGAGGCGAACGCGGCTCGTGTCCGGCAGATTGGCCATCGCCACGGTCATCGCCCCGTTGCGCGTCTCGACGTCGACCGTCGCTCCGGCCCCGGCGACGTCCACCGTGCTGCCCTGCGACCGCACCCGGATCGGCCCGGCCACGTTCGACAGCGCCACGGCGCCGCTCTCCCACTGGATGCGCACCGGCGTCGACCGGGGCACCGTCCCGCGCACGTCGACCGCGCTCTGGTCCGCGTTCCGGGCGCGCAGCACGTACCGGAAGGCGTCGGCGTCACCCTCTTCTTCGACCGTCACGCGCTGGAGCCGCTTGCGGGCAGCATCGGCGTCCTCACCCCGGGCCCGTCGGACGATCGTCAGGCGCGCGACATCTACCGTGTCCTGCCCGTCCAGCCGGATCGTCCCCCGGAAGCCGTCGAGCACCAGCGTCCGTCCCGCGAGGTCGACGCCCCGGGCCAGCGTGTCGGTCTGCTGTGCGGCGCCCAGCACCAGGCGGCCTTCTTCGGTCTGGCTCACGCCCGGCTCCTCCTGGCAGGCGGTCAGCAGCCCACCCAGTAGCAGAAGCAGTATCCAGCGCGTCGGTCCCGATGTCATCATCTGTGTGGCCTCGAAGCAGTGTAAGCAGCGTGCGACGGGCGCTCAGTGCAGCGCCACGTTTTTGATGAACCGTCGAACGGCGAAATACGATCCGAGCCATCCCAGCAGCGCGCCGAGCAGAACCAGCCCCACGGTGAGCAGGACGAGCAACACCGTGTCGGACCCGGCGAACTGCGGCAGATAGCCCGCCAGCATGCCGTAGATGCCCCACAGCAGCAGGCTGGCGATGCCGCCCGCGATGACGCCCTGCATGATGCCCTCGACGATAAAAGGGCGCTGGATGAAGGCGTCGGTGGCGCCCACCAGCTTCATCGTGCGGATGAGCAGGCGCCGCGCATAGATGGTCAGGCGGATGGTGTTGCCCACCAGGAAGAGGGCGGCCAGCACCACGAGCGCACCCAGCGAGAGGCCCGTCAGCGTGAAGAGGCGCAGGTTCTGCTGCACCTTCACGAGCAGCGGCTGGTTGAAGACGACCTCATCGACGCGCGCCCAGGAGCTGAACTCGCCCACGAGGCTCTGCAGGCTGTCCGGGTTGGCATAGTCAGAGTCGACGCGCACCTTGACCGAGGCGGGCAGAAAGGGCTCGTCCAGAAAGATCTCCGATCCCTCACCGAACTCGCGCCGGAAGACCTCGCGCGCCTCCTCGCGGGACACGTACTCGACCTCATCCACGCCGACGACCAGATCGGCGCGCGCGCTGATGGCCCGCGCCGTCGGCTCGTCCACCTCTTCGTCCAGAAACACCTCTAGCTCGCCCACGCGCTGCTTCATCCACGACGTCACCTGCTGCGCCTTGAACGTCAGCAGGGCGAACGTGCCGATGAGGATGAGCGCCACGGTCGTCGCACTCACCGAGGCGATGAAGGCGAACTTGGCCCGCCGGAATCCGGCCAGCCCTTCCCGAATGCTATACGTCAGCGACATGAAAGCAGCCCATGATCGAGGAACTTCGCGCGTCGTAAGGTACGAAACGACATCGACTTTCTACACGCGGCCTTTAGCGCGCTCAGGGCAACTGCATGTTAAGCTACGCACCCTACTTACCGGACAGTTATCGTTTCATGGTGTATCAACCCCTCAGTCGCTCCGCGATA
>JAAAOL010000192.1 GCA_009908885.1 Bacteroidota bacterium
CGCCTTCTTCGAGCAGGCGAAGGACATGGAATGGCGCCACGCCCAGATCTGCGCCTTCGGCTCGACGCGCCGCGCCTCGCTGGCGCCGGAGGACGATCCCAACCTGCGCCACCTGCTCGCCGCCGAGACGTCCGTCGTGTCGATCTTCGGCAAGAGCTGGACGCTGCATGCCGAGGTGGCGCTGGGCGTCTCGCTGGCGAAAAACCTGGAGTTGATCCGGTCCTCCGTGGCCTACCTGCGGGCGCACGGGCGGCGCGTGATCTACGACGCCGAGCACTTCTTCGACGGCTACAAGGCCGATCCCGCCTACGCGCTGGAGACGCTGCGCGCCGCCGCCGACGCCGGGGCCGACACGCTGGTGCTGTGCGACACGAACGGCGGGACGCTGCCGACCGAACTGAAAGAGATCGTCGGTGTGGTCCGCCAGCAGTTCGACCAGGCGCTCGGCATCCACACGCACAACGACGGCGGCTGCGCGGTGGCCAACACGCTCATCGCCGTCGAGGCGGGCGTGCGGCACGTGCAGGGCACCATCAACGGCATCGGCGAGCGCTGCGGCAACGCCGACCTGTGCGCCGTCATCCCGGGTCTGCAGCTCAAGATGGGCTACGACTGCGTGTCGCCGGACCGCCTGCGCAAGCTCTCCGAGCTGGCCCACTTCGTCAGCGACGTGGCCAACCTGGACCCGGTGGACCGTTCGCCGTACGTGGGGCGCAGCGCCTTCGCCCACAAGGGCGGCGTGCACGTCTCCGCCGTCATGAAAGAGCCGCGCGCCTACGAGCACCTCACGCCCGAGGTCGTCGGCAACCGGCGGCGCGTGCTGGTGTCCGACCTCTCCGGCAAGAGCAACGTGCGCTACAAGGCCGACGAGCTGGGCATCGACCTGCGCGACGAGCGCCACGCCGAGCGGGCCGTGCAGCGCATCAAGGAATTGGAGCACTTGGGCTACGAGTTCAAGGGCGCTGAGGCCACCTTCAAGCTGCTGCTGCGGACCCTCCAGGGCGAGGCGACCGAGTACTTCACGCTGGAGCGCCTGCGGGTGCGGAGCGAGAAGAACGGCTTCGGCTACGCCTGCTCCGAGGCCACGCTCGTGCTCACCGTGCAGGGCGAGCGCAAGCTGATCGCCAGCGAGGGCAACGGCCCGGTCGATGCCATGTCCGAGGCGCTGCGCACGGCCCTCGCCGCCTTCTACCCGCAGCTCGACGCCGTGCGCCTGTCCGACTACAAGGTGCGCGTCTTGACCCCGCAGGACGGCACGGCGGCCTCGGTGCGCGTGCTGGCCGAGCACAGCACCGACGCGGCGACCTGGAACACCGTGGGCGTCTCGGCCAACATCCTCGAAGCCAGCTGGGAAGCCCTCGCCGACGGCATCCGCTACCACCTGTTGCAGGCGGGCGTCCCGGCGCAGGAGAAACCGCTCTCGCCGGCGGCCTGACGGCTGACGCCCGCCTTCCGCGCTCCTACCACGAGCCCCTATGCATTCCGTATGACGAGCCCGGATTCTCGACGCTGTGGTGCGTGATGCGTGGTCCGTGAAGGTGCCTTCCAGGGCATTCCCGGAGCGCGTCCTCGGGCCAGCTCTCACGCCCTACGCATCACGAATTACGCGCTGAGCCATGCGGACATCGCCACGCGAAACCAGTAGTCCCGAATTTATGCAACCTCTCCGTCCTCAAGGACTCTACGACCCGGCGTACGACCACGATGCCTGTGGCGTCGGGATGATCTGCAATATCGCAGGGACGCCGTCGCACGAGATCATCCGCGACGGGCTCGACCTGCTGATCAACCTGGACCACCGGGGCGCGTGCGGCTGCGACGAGGACACGGGCGACGGGGCGGGCATCATGATGCAGGTGCCGGATGCGTTCCTGCGCGCCCGGTGCGCGGACCACGGCATCGCGCTGCCCGACCCGGGCGACTACGGCGTAGGGCTCGTCTTTTTACCGACGGACGCAGCGCAGCAGCGCGTGTGCAGGCAGTGGGTGGCCGAGGTCGTGGCCGCCGAAGGGCAGCGGCTGCTCGGCTGGCGGCGCGTGCCCGTCGTCTCCGAGGTCGTCGGCGTGACGGCGCGCAGCAAGGAGCCCGCGATGTGGCAGGTGTTCGTCGGACGCGGCTCGAACACGGGCGACGCGGCCGCTTTCGAGCGGAAACTCTACGTCATCCGCCGGGTGCTGGAGCAGCAGGCGCGCACGTCTACGCTGCCCGACCGCGACGCCGTTTACGTCGCCAGCCTGTCGAGCCGGACGCTCGTCTACAAGGGCATGCTCACGACCCATCAGCTGCCCGCCTACTTTCCGGACCTGGCCGACCCGCTGATGGCGAGCGCGATGGCGCTGGTGCACTCGCGCTTCAGCACGAACACGTTCCCCCGCTGGTCGCTGGCGCACCCGTTCCGCTTCCTGTGCCACAACGGCGAGATCAACACGCTGCGGGGCAACGTCAACTGGATGCGCGCCCGCGAGCGCCTCTTCCGGTCCGACCGCTTCGGCGACGACCTGGAGAAGCTGCTGCCGGTGCTGACCGACGGCCTCAGCGACTCCGCCACGCTCGACAACGCGCTGGAGCTGCTCTACTTCTCCGGCCGCGAGCTGCCGCACGCCGTCATGATGCTGATTCCCGAGGCGTGGGAGCACGACGCCACGATGCCGGACCCCAAGCGCGCGTTCTACCAGTACCACGCCTGCCTGATGGAGCCGTGGGACGGCCCGGCCACCATCCCGTTCAGCGACGGGCGCTACGTGGGCGCCGTGCTGGACCGCAACGGCCTGCGCCCCTCGCGCTACACCCTCACGAAAGACGGCCGCGCCATCCTCGCCTCCGAGACGGGCGTGCTGGACGTCGACCCCGCCAATGTGCTCGAAAAGGGCCGCCTGCAGCCGGGTCGCATGTTTCTGGTGGATCTGGAGGACGGCCGCGTGGTGCCCGATGCCGAGATCAAAGACCGCATCAGCACGCGCCGCCCGTACCGGCAGTGGCTGGACGACCACCTGCTGCGCCTGGACGACCTGCCCGACGCGCAAGCCGAGCCGCCCGACCTGCACGACGTCGAGCGGGCGCAGCGCCGGTTCGGCTACACGCGGGAGGACCTGCGGCTGCTGCTCGCCCCGATGGCGCAGGACGGCAAGGAGGCCCTCGGCTCGATGGGTGACGACGCGCCGCTGGCCGTCCTCTCGGAGCAGCCCCGGCTGCTCTACGACTACTTCCGGCAGCTCTTCGCCCAGGTCACCAACCCGCCGCTCGACGCGATCCGCGAGAAGCTGGTCACCTCGCTCTACACGTACATGGGCTTCGAGGGCA
>JAAAOL010000343.1 GCA_009908885.1 Bacteroidota bacterium
GAACTGCTCACGAGCGTGCCGGAGGACGAGGCCGTGGCGCAGTCCGCGTGGGCTGACGTGGCAGGCCGGCAAGTCGAACCGCTGGAGGAGCGTATCCAGGATGAGGACGGCGGCGGGAAACACGTCGGCGCGGCCTTCCATGATGCGCGGGTCGAGGTCGAACACTTCCTCGTACGGCATCGTGAACAGCCGCTCGCGCCAGGCCTGCACCCGGGCGGCGGGCAGGCGGACGGTCCCGCTGCGGATCTCGTCCATCGTGAAGCCTTCGACCAGGGCCAGGCAGATCGGCGTGCCGCCCGTGCCGATGAGCGGCGTGGCGGCGTCGAGCGTGAGCGGCGTCTCGTCGAGCGCCTGCGTGATGGCGTCCTCGGCCCGGGCGATGGCGTCAGGCGCGGCGGGCTGCTCGTCCAGAAAGCGCTCCGTCAGCCGTACGGAGCCGACGTCCAGGCTGTGCGCCGTCTCTGGAGGCTGGTCCGGATGGCCGAGGATCACCTCCGTCGAGCCGCCGCCGATGTCGAGCACGGCGCAGGCGGCGTCGCGGTCGGCGTAGGCCGAGACGGCCCCGGCGAAGCTCCATCGCGCCTCCTCCGCGCCGGAGAGGACCTCGAACGTGTAGCCCGTCTCCCGCGCCACGAAGTCGACTACCTCTTGCTGGTTCTGGGCATCGCGCGCCGCGCTGGTGCCGACGACGACGACCTCGCGCGTGTGGTGCCGCTCGATCAGCTCGCGGTAGGTGAGCAGCACTTGCCCGAGACGCGCCATGGCTGCATCGCAGATGGTGCCTGTCTCGTCTACGTCTTCACCGAGGCGGATGACCCGCTCGGCCTCGTGCAGCACAGTGAGTTGTCCCTCACGGCGCACATCGGCCACGAGCAGCAGCGCGGTGTTGGTTCCTACGTCGATGGCGGCGAGGCGCATGGGCGGGGGACGGATTCGGGGTTGCGGGTTACGGGTTGCGGGTTCGGGGGCGAGGTGTTGTTCGGCCGGGCTTATGCCTGTGCCTTCGCCAGGACCACCGACCACCACTCGCCCTCGTCGGCCTCACGCGCCAGGTGGAGATCGTGCGTCCGGGCGGCGCCCAGCATGCGGGCGCGTTCGGTCTTGAGGAGGCCTGCCAGGACGAGGTGGCCGCCCTCGTGGAGGCGCGCGGCGAGGTCGGGCAGCAGGCCCAGGAGCACGTTGCGGTTGATGTTGGCCAAGATGAGATCGAAGCCCGTCTCCGGCACGGCGTCCAGCGGTCCCGCGTGGAACGTCACCCGGTCGCGCACGCCGTTGAGGAGAAAATTCTCCACCGCATTCTGCTGCGCCCACGCGTCGATGTCGAACGCGACGGCCGAGGCCGCACCCAGCTTGCACGCAGCGATGGCGAGGATGCCCGTGCCCGTCCCGGCGTCCAGCACACGCTCGCCGCCGGTGATGAGGTCCGGCAGGAAGCGCAGGACGAGGCGCGTACTCTCGTGATAGCCCGTGCCGAAGCTCATCTTGGGATCGATCTCCAGCAGGAGCTTGTCCGCGTGCTCCGGGGGGACGTCGGCCCACGTCGGCTTGACGAGAAACGGGCCGATGGCGAGCGGCTGGATGGCTTCTTCCCACAGCTCGTTCCAGTTGCGCGGCGCGATCACCTCTTCGTCGACGGGGACGAACAGGCCGCGGTTGCGGAGCCACTGCTCGATCTCATCCCGCTTGGCCTCCGTCCACTGCGGCGCCGGAAGGTAGGCGCGGAGGCAGTCGTCCTCCTGGCGGAACGTCTCGAAGTCGAGGTCGGCCAGCTCGGCGATGAGTAGCTCCTGCCAGTCGTCGCCGACGTAGACCGTGAGTTCGACGGTATGCATGGCACCGTGCGTCTGCAGAAGAAGGGGGTGCCAGTGGAACGCACACCGCCGCCGTGGTGTCCGGTGCGAGGTGATTTTAAGCGGAGGCCGCTGTCGATGTGGCGGAGGCAGACCGCGGACCGCAGACGACGGACCGCCCGTGGAGGGCGTGCGCTATCTCACCGCCCGCGTGACGGGACGAAATGGTCCGTTTTCCCCACTTCCTCGCGCAGCGGGCGTTACTGCGGCGGGAGCCTGCGGAGCGTCATGCCCCAGGCGTCCGGGCGCGCGGGCGCTTCGTCGCCGAAGTTGCCGTAGTGGTGGGAAAAGTCGCTCGTGTAGTGTGCCACGTAGCGACCCGCATCCAACTCCACGATGGTGTCCGCCAGGCGGTTGCGCCCGTCGCCGCCGACGGGCTCGGTGTTGCTCGTCGTCATCTCCCACACCGTCTCGCCCGTTTCGGCGTGTTCGATCCAGCCGTAGTCGTGCCAGCCGTGCATGGTGTGCTCCCCGAGGGCGTAGACGTGCACGCGGGCGGCGGCATCCAGCTCGAAGGGCTGGGTCAGGTCGCTGTCGCCCTCCACGCGCTGCCAGTTGACGAGGGTGGAGGCGCCGGGCATGGGACGCGGCGCCGGAGGGGCGGGTGTGGTCGGTGTCGGCGGCTGGGCCATGCGCACGGTGGCCTGGAGCCCGCTGGCGTCGTCGAGGGCGAAGAGGGCCGTGCCCCAGCGTTCCGGGTGGTTCGGGGCTTCTTCGTTCCAGTCGTCGTAGGCGTGCGAGCCGTCGGTCCGGTAGTTGAGCGTGTAGGTGCCGGGCTGGAGCGTCAGAAAGGTGATCTCGGCGCGGTTCTTCTTGCTGCCGCCCGCGGGGTGCGAGCGGTCCCAGCTCATGCTCCAGAGCGTGTCGCCGGTGGCGGCGTCTTCGAGCCAGCCGTAGTCCCAGATGTCCTCGGCGCCCGTAATCTCGCCCATCGTGTAGAGGACGACCTGCGTCGGGCGGTCCACCTGGAGGTCCTGGCTGCGGTAGGCGTCGTCCGGCACGCGCGTCAGGTTGATGATCGGCTCGCGGGTGTCCCAGGGAGCGAAGGCCGCAGCGGAGGAACCCTCGGTGCGGTAGAGCGAGAGGCCCCAGCCGGCGGGGTCGCGCGGCGGGTTGGCGCGCCAGCGGTTCGGGCTGTGCGCGTCGTCGGTGCGGTAGACGGCCCGGTAGAAGCCCGGCTCCAGCGTCAGCGTGCCCTCGAAGCGGCGGTTGGCCGGGAGGCCGCCTGCGGGCTCCGTGTTGTCGCGTCCCATCGTCCAGACGCGGGTGCCCGTCGTGGCCTGCTCGACCCAGCCGTAATCCATCGGGTCGTTCTCCTCGATCTCACCGAGGGCGTAGAGGCGCACGGTGGAAGCGCTCGGCACCTCGAAGACGAACTCGCGATGCGCGCGGTACGAGGTGGGCGCTGAAGTCCAGAGTAGCGAGGCCCCGGCCGGTGCCGC
>JAAAOL010000455.1 GCA_009908885.1 Bacteroidota bacterium
AGGGCTGCCCGGCGTAGGCATAGATCCGCGTCTCGTACTTGAGCAGCGCCTCGCCCTCGCGTGCGTGCCGCCCCTCGATCTTGAGCACGGCCCGCAGCGGCCCGGCTTCCTCGACGGTGACGACCGACGGCGGCTGGCTCGTCGCTGCGTACCGTTGTCCGTCCCGCTCGGCGAACGGCCCGTCCGGCGACGGCGTGACGAGTTGCTCGGACGTGGCGAAGGTGCCATCGCCATCCAGGTCCAGCCACGCGCGGTCGATCAGCGTAAATGCCGTGCGGTGTACCGTGAAGCGCAGCGGTCCGGTCGTCACCGTGATGACCTCGGCGTCGTTCTCGACCGTCAGCAGTGATGCGGGCGGCGGTGCAGGGCCGGGGCGCAGGGTGTAGCGAGCCGTCTGGTTGGCGTCGGCGTCGGCGGGGAAGGTGACTTTCAGCCAGCGGATCGAGCCATCGCCCCAGACGGCCATCGGGGCGGTCTGCGTGGGCAGGGCCTGCCCATCGGGGTCCACGACGTGCATCGCAGTAGCAGCGGATACGTCTCCCTCGGCGAACGGGATGCCCAGCGTGACGGGCTCGGCGCGGCGGTCCAGCCCCGCCCGTTCTTCGACGAGGATCGGCACCTGAGCAGCGGCAGGCCCGGCCAGGGCGCACAGCAGGAGGACGGCAGCGAGGCGGGACATGGGCGTGAGGGAGCGTGGTTCGAAGCGAGCGTCTACCCCATACAAGCAGAAGAACGGCGGCGCGTGGCTCATCCCGCGTCCGAAGGGCCAAAGGCAGGCCCCGAGGATGAGCTTTCGATCTTCACGAAAAGCGATCCTTTTGTATCTTGCCCCCGTTCGCAGTCTGTGCGGGATCGACAGCGGATTGTCCCGCCGCGTCGGCACCGTCGTAATCGATGCCATCTGGGCCCCATGAGTCGCCAGGACGACGTCACCCAACTGCTCGAACAGGCCTCCGCGGGCGATGCGGAGGCGTTCGACGACCTGCTCGGCATCGTCTACGAGGAGATGCGGCAGATGGCGCACCGGCAACTGCTGGGCGAGCGCAAGGGGCACACGCTGAACACGACGGCGCTGGTGCACGAGGCGTACCTCAAGCTCGTCAAGCTGGATCGCATCCAGTGGAAAAACCGGGCGCAGTTCTTCGCCATCGCTGCGCAGGCCATGCGGCGCGTGCTGGTCAACTATGCCGTCAAGCGCAACGCCCAGAAGCGCGGCGGCGGGCAGCCGGACGTGCCGCTGGACGACGTCGTGCTGATGTCAGACAAGCGGGCCGACGCCATCCTGGCGCTCGACGAGGCCCTGAAGCGGCTGGCCGCGTTGCACGACCGGCAGCACCGCGTCGTGGAGTGCCGCTTCTTCGGTGGCCTCAGCATCCAGGAGACGGCCGACGTCCTCGGCGTCTCGCCCGCCACGGTCAAGCGCGACTGGAGTATGGCGCGGGCCTGGCTCAACCGCGAACTCGGGGCGCCGCTGCCGTCGGACGGATGAGCCTCCGCCGGGCGGTTTTGGGCTTCTACTAGTGGACGACCGTTGCACCCTCCGACAGTACGGCTATGGATTCCACGCGCTGGCGACACCTCAAGGCCCTGTTCGAGGCGGCGCTGGATCGCCCTCCCGAGGAGCGTACGTCGTTTCTGGACGAAGCCTGCGCGGGCGACGAGGAGCTGCGGCAGGAGCTGGAGTCGCTGCTGATGGCCGCTGCGGGGAGCGGACCGTTCGACGCGCTGGCCGACGAGTTCGTCTCGCCGCTGCTGGCAGACCTGGAGGACGACGCCGACCTGCTGATGCCGACGCTGGAGGGGCGCCGCGTCGGGCCTTACGAGATCGCACGCCGCATCGGGCAAGGCGGCATGGGCGCGGTCTATCTGGCCGAGCGGGCCGACGGGCAGTTCGAGCAGCAGGTCGCGCTCAAGCTGGTGCGGCACGGGCTGCACGGCACCGAGGGCGCGCGGCGCTTTCTGGCCGAGCGGCAGATTTTGGCCCGGCTCCAGCATCCGCACATCGCCCGGCTGCTGGATGGCGGCATCACGGAGGACGGGCAGCCCTACTTCGCCATGGAGTACGTCGACGGGCTGCCGCTCGATGCCTATTGCGACGAGCATGAACTAGGCATCGAGACGCGGCTGCGGCTCTTCCAGACGGTCTGCGACGCCGTCCATTACGCGCACCAGAACCTGATCGTCCACCGCGATCTGAAGCCGAGCAACATCCTCGTCACCGAGGACCCCGGATCAGGTCCGGGACAGGCTCCACAGGTGAAGCTGCTCGACTTCGGCATCGCCAAGCTGATCGACGTCGAGGACGAGGGCGACCTGCTGACGCGCACCGGCATGCCCGTGCTGACGCCCGCCTACGCCAGTCCCGAGCAGGTCCGCTGCCAGCCGATCACCACGGCGAGCGACGTCTACACCCTGGGCGTGGTGCTGTTCGAGCTGCTGACGGGGCAGCGTCCGTACGACGTGCAGGGCCGTTCGCCGAGCGAGGTCGAGGAGATGGTGTGTGAGACGGAGCCGCCCGCGCCCAGCGCCATCGTGACGCGCCCGGCGCCAGGATCGGCGTCTGACGCGCCGCCGACCCGCACGTCCGGCTCGCCCGAGGTGTTGCGCCGCCGCCTCGCGGGCGATCTCGACACCATCATCCTGAAAGCGATGCAGAAGGAGCCGGGCCGCCGCTACGCCTCCGCCGAGGCCTTGCGCGACGACCTCCAACGGCATCTGGACGGGCTGCCCGTCACGGCGCGGCCCAGCACGCTCGGCTACCGGGCGCGCACGTTCGTCCGCCGACACCGCACGGGCGTCACGGCGGCAGCGCTGGTGGCACTGGCGGTGCTGGCGGGCATCGTGGGCACCGTGTGGCAGGCGCGCGTGGCAGCCCAGGAGCGCGACGCGGCCCGCCAGGAAGCCGCCAAGGCCGAGCGCGTGGCGTCCTTCTTGATCGACGTGTTCGAGACGCCCGACCCGAGCGAGGCGCGCGGCGACACCATCACGGCGCGCGAGATCCTGGATCGCGGGGCCCGGCGCGTCCGCACCGAGCTGGCTGCCGAGCCCGCCGTGCAGGCGCAGATGATGGACGTCATCGGGCGCGTCTACCAGAACCTGGGGCTCTACGACCGGGCGGGCGCCCTGCTCGACGAGGCGCTGACGCTCCGCCGCACCACGCCCGACGTCGCCCCGGGCGACCTCGCCGCCAGCCTGCACCACAAGGCGGTGCTGCTCCACGCGCGGGGCGCCTACGACGCCGCCGACTCGCTCTACCAGCGGGCGTTGCAGATGCGCCGCGACCGGGCGGCCC
>JAAAOL010000234.1 GCA_009908885.1 Bacteroidota bacterium
ACCGCCGCGAAGGCCAGCGCGGCCACGCCCAGCAACGCGGGTTTTCGGAACGTCTCGGCCTTGTCCTGCAGCGTCTCCGCCACCAGTTGCACGAGCCCCGTCCCGCCGATGCCCACCCACAGGCTGAAGGCGAAGAAGCTGGCGACGTACGAATAGTCGCGCTCCCGCGGCTGCATCGGCGTCTGGTTCAGGTACAGGATGATGCCGATGCCCGTCACGAAGAAGAGCACGAGCACGCTGAAGGCCCGCCGCCAGTCGCGCTGGAAGTGGAAGAGCGCGCCGAACAGGCCCAGCAGCAGCGGCAGCGCATAGTACGCGTTGCGGCTGGCCTGCTCGCTGGGCGACGTGATGACGTCCTCCTGCGGCGCCGCATCGACGAACTTGAAGCCGGTGATGGCCGGGGCGTCCTGCTCGTCGCTCGCCCGCCCGACGAAGTTCCAGAGGAAGTAGGACGAACTTGAAGCCGGTGATGGCGGGCGCGTCCTGCTCGTCGCTCGCCCGCCCGACGAAGTTCCAGAGGAAGTAGCGCCCGTACATGTGGTTCACCTGGTACTCCCAGAAGAACTCCCAGTCGGAGTCGTACTGGGCGTAGACGCGCCAGTGCATCGGCTGCGGCGAGTAGCGACGCGGGAAGAGGGTTTCGTTCTCGGCGCTGACCTGTCCCCTGGCGTCGTCGAACGAGGGCCCCTTGAGCAGCGGCGTGGCGCCGTACTGCTCGCGCTTCAGGTAGGACACGATGGCCTCGGCCGTCTCCGGGTCGTTCTCATCGATGGGCGGATCGGCGGCGCTGCGGATGAAGATGATGGCGTAGCTGGAATAGCCGATGAGCACCATCAGCACCGAGACGGCGATGAGGTTGGCCGCCTGCATCCGCCGCTTCTGGGTGTAGTAGACGGCGAAGACGACCAGCGCGATGATGGCGAGAATGGTGAGCAGCGGCATCCCCGTCTTGCCGACGACGTCGGGCAGTTTCTGGATGATGCCGGGATAGATCGTCAGGAAAGCGACGGACGAGATCACCCCCGCGATGACGATGCCGCGCCAGCGCTGCGCCGGGGACCAGTCGGCCCGGTCGTACTCGGTGAAGAAGAAGATGAGCGCGATGAAGAAGACGGCCAGCAGGTTCAGCAGGTGCACGCCGATGGCGAGGCCGAACAGGTAGGCGATGAGCACCAGGTAGCGGTTCGCGGCCAGCCCGAACGGGTGCTGCCCGCCGCGCAGCATGGCCTCCTCCTGCCGCGCCTGCTCGCTCCACCGCATGATGAGCCAGACGACGCTGGCGGTGAAGAGCATCGAGAGGGCGTAAACCTCGGCCTCGACGGCGTTGAACCAGAAGGAGTCCGTCACGGCGAAGGTGCACGCGCCGATGACGCCGCCGGCCAGCGCGGCGATGCGCTGCGTGGGCGTCCAGTCCTCCGGCGGCCCCTGCCACTCCCGCACGAGGCGGACGATGATGAGATACGTGAGCAGGATGGTGAACGCACTCGCCAGTACGGACACCATGTTGATGGCCAGCGCGATGGTGCCCCGGTCGCGGAACAGCTCCAGGATGGGCGCCAGCGTCATCGAGAAGAAGCGCCCGACGATCATGTAGAACGGCGCACCCGGCGGGTGTGACACCTGCAGGCCGTGCGCGATGGCGATGAACTCGCCGGAGTCCCAGAAGGACGCCGTCGGGGCGACCGTCAGGACGTAGAGCACGAGGGCGTATACGAACACCGCGCCCGCAACGACGCGATCTGTCAGTTTCCAGTTCATGAAGGACTCAGGGGGCGGATCGCAAGGACACCGTCTACCACGCAGCCACGGGCACGCTTCGTACGCGACCTGCCACGGTGGGGAGCGCTGCCCAACGCCATCAGGCAGCGGAAACCGTTAACGCACGCCCCAGGGGAGTGTTGCCGCACGGGCGAAAGGCTGGAGGAGGATCGGGAACGCGCTACGTGCCTTCGCTTCCATACACCTTCAGAGTGCTAATGCGACCAGTCCGCCTGCGTCGCGTCGAGGAGGTGCTGGATCGTCTCCATCGACATCTCGCCGTAGTTCAGGGCGAAGGCCAGCTCGCCGTTCTCGTGTGGAAGATCCACGTCGAGGGAATCCAGGTGACAGGGAGGCCCAGGAATTCGCGGCGGCGCTGGCTCTTGTCGTCGCTCGGGCCGTAGTCCGGCTGCGTCAGTTCGGTGACGCGGTCGGTGGGCACGTCGTAGGAGGCCAGCGTCTCGGCAGCGCTCTCGCCGTCGTTCCAGATGGTGACGAAGGTGAAGGTCACGTCTTCGTTGGCGGCGGCGAGGTCGGCCCAGTTCTCCTCCATCTTCAGTTCGGCCAGCGAGTTGGGGCACCACGGCGCCCAGAAGTGCACCACGTGGACGCCGTCCTGCGCGATGATCTCCTGCACGCGCTGCTCGGCGGCGGTGAGCGCGTCGCTCGGGGCGGCGGCCTCGGCGGGTGGGTCACTGGCGAACGGGTCGCCCGCGAAGACGTCCTGCTCTAAGTCGGGTGCACAGTCCTCATTGGTCGTCTCGGCTTCGGCCGTCGTGGCGGTCGTATCCTGCTGGGCCGCCACCGGCGCGGCGAGCAACAGGCAGAGGAAGAGCAGAGTCAGGTGCTTCATGGTACACAGTCGGTCGTTGGTCGCACGGTCACGCTGCCGGACGCAGCATCTCACATACTGCGCAGCCGCCGGGTTGTTTTGCGACCGTCAAGCTGGCGTTGCTCACCCCTCCGCCCCACCGACGACGATCACGAGTTACCCCGTTCCTTCTTCGAGAAGCTTTGGAGGAAAGGTCACGACGGTTCGTCCTCCTCGCTGCTCGTGCTTTTTCAGGTCACGGACGATGGTCGGCAGGTCGAACCCGCACTTCCTCGCATGCGCCATTCGTGCCTCTCGCACTTCTTGTACAATCGGGTCAGAACTGACCTGCTTTCCAGCGTGCTCGACGTTCTCCATGGTGCTACCTCTCCAACAATTCCTCCGGGGTACAGATAATCGGTGGCTCGTATCCGATAGAACGACAGGTCCGCTCAATTCTGTTTCGCGCCTCTGCCTTCGCGATGTGTGACAAGTTCCAGGTCAACAGATAGTCCATGCCATGCACGACCGCGACCGCCACGTGGAGCGCGTCCTCCCCGTACTGCTCAGGAATAGCGCCATGCTCGATTAACTGCTCGGCTACGCTTACTGCGTCGTCGCTCAACTCGAGAAGCGGAAGGTGGTCTACTACGCTCAGCCGACGTGCGGCTGCATCTTTATCACCAGCACTGGCTTCCTCGATGACGATGGC
>JAAAOL010000230.1 GCA_009908885.1 Bacteroidota bacterium
GAATTCGCGAGTGTAGGATTGTCGTGTCGTCATTGGGATACCTCCTGCATGAGTGAATCACAAAGGTAGGGCTTTTCTGATTGTCCACTCAAACGGGAGAGGCCCAAAGTGACGCTGCGAGCGTGAAGGTTCGCGCAAACCGGCACGCTCATCCCGCCAGCGCCTGCACCTCGTCCATGAAGCGCCGGGCGAGGGCGTCGGCGGCGTCCCGCGTAGCGGCCTCGGCATAGACGCGCAGGATGGGCTCCGTGTTGGACGGACGCAGGTGCACCCAGCCCTCCGCCAGGTCGATCTTGACGCCGTCGACGGTCGACAGCTCTTCGTCGCGGTGGCGCTCGGCCAGTTGGGTGAGGACGGCCTCGGCGTCCAGCCCGTCGAGCGGTAGCTTCTTCTTGGCCATGACGTACGACGGCAGGTCGGCGTGCACTTCGGAGAGCGCCGCGCCCGTGTCGGCCAGGTGCTGGAGCACCATCGCCGCGCCGACGAGCGCGTCCCGCCCGTAGTGCAGGTCCGGCAGGATGACGCCGCCGTTGCCTTCCCCCCCGAGCACCGCCCCGACGGCCTGCATCGTCTGGACGACGTTGATCTCGCCCACTGCCGAGCGATGCACCGTCTCTCCGTGCCGCGCCGCGACGTCCTCGATGGCGCGCGAGGACGACAGGTTGGTGACGAACGGCCCCGT
Source organism: Bacteroidota bacterium (assembly GCA_009908885.1). Taxonomy (GTDB): domain Bacteria; phylum Bacteroidota; class Rhodothermia; order Rhodothermales; family JAAAOL01; genus JAAAOL01. The sequence goes on from JAAAOL010000230.1 coordinate 683, forward strand.
GCGGTGCTTCCACAGAAAGTCGGCGGCGATCACCTGCGTCAGTTCCTCGCTCACGTAGAGGCCCCCGTCGGCGATGAGCGCGAGACGGTCGGCGTCCGGGTCGACGACGAGGCCCAGGTCGGCGCCCGACTCGGCGACGGCGGCGATGGTGTCGGTCAGGTGCTCGGGCAGCGGCTCGGCGGGATGGGCGAAGCGGCCCGTCGGCGCGCCGTTCAGGACGGTGATGTTGTCCTCTGAGAGTCCCAGCCGCAGGAGCAGGCGCGGCAGCGCGATGCCACCGACCGAGTTGATACCGTCCACGACGACGGTGAAGTCGCGCGCGGCGATGCGGTCCGGCTGGATGACGTCGAGCGCGAGGATGCGGTCGATGTGCGCCTCCAGGAAGTCGCGCTCTTCGGCGTGGCCGATCTGATCGTACGGGACCGTATGGGCCGGGGTCGCCTCGGCGAGGTCGATCACAGCCTGCCCTTCCTCCGCCGTCAGAAACTCGCCCTTCGCGTTGAGCAGCTTGAGCGCGTTCCATTCCTCGGGGTTGTGCGAAGCGGAAAGGATGATACCGCCGTCGGCCCCGGCGAGCAGGACGCCCATCTCGACCGTCGGCGTGGCGGCCAGCCCGGCGTCCAGCACGTCGCACCCCGCCGCCTGCAGCGTCGCCATGACGATCTGTTGGCACACCGGCCCCGTCACACGCCCGTCGCGCCCGACGACCACCAGCGGCCGGTCGCGCTCGGACTGCTGGCGGCACCAGGTCCCATAGGCACTCGCGTAACGCACCAGCACGGCGGGGTCGAGCCCGCGTCCGAAGATTCCCCGGATGCCGGAGATCGACACCATCAACACGTCGTCTTGAGCCATCGTAGCTATTCTATTTGAATTAGGATTGATCGTCGAAAAGGTCGGCGCTATCGGTGACGCCGTCGAGGAGCCACGGGTCGAGCGGCGGCGCGTCGGGGGCGGCGTGCAGCACCGAGACGTCGCCCGTCGTCTCCTGCACCACCGCCCGCACCTGCTCCAGGTCGATGACGTTGGCCTCGCGCAGTTTGGCGCGGAGGTCGGCCTCGGTGACCTGCGCCCGGCGGAGGTTGTCGTGCAGGATACGCGTCCCGGCCATCAGCAGCAGCGGCTCGTTGTCGACGAGGCGCTGGACCGTGGTCGAGCGGGCGCGGAGGGCCGCCACGCCGAGTTGGACGGCATAGAGGGCGGCGAGGGCCATCGCGCCCTGCAGCAGCGGCGGGTCCTTCGCGACGACCGTCGAGGCGATCACCGAGCCGATAGCGACCGTCACGGCGAAGTCGAAACTCGACATCTTGGAGAACGAGCGCAACCCGCCGAGGCGCGTAAGCACGACGACGCTGCCGTAGATGCCGAGGGTCGTCATCAGCACCATGCCGAGGGCCATCCAGGACGTCGTTAGCCATTCCATCGTTCGTCTCGCCGTTGGTGCAGAGCTATCGCCGTAAAGCGGCCTCGCGGGCCGTCTCCTTGACGCGCAGCGGGGCACTTCGTTCGCGCCGTTTTTACGGAACCGCCCTCGGGAGGGCTCGTTCGTCAGACCCTGGACGCGGCCTCCCCCCGGGCCCTACTACTGACCTACCCGTACGGCGGCATGGCTCGCTGGCATTTCGGTACGCAGACGTACCCGGTAACGACGGAGACCCGGTGGCGGCATCGCTTCACGCTCCTCTCGGTCTGCGTCGCGGTGCTCTTGATCTCGTGGGGCGGCCTCGTCACCAGCATCGACGCGGGCCTCGCCGTGCCGGACTGGCCGGCGTCCTTCGGCTCGTACGATCCCTTCAAGACGGGCTTCGAAGACCCCACCGACCCGAACGCGCGCTGGTGGCACCGGCTGCCCATCCTGGCCGAGCACGGCCACCGCCTCATCGGCGCGCTCATGGGCATTTTGACGATCATCCTCGCCCTGTGGACGTGGCGGGCCGACCCGCGCCGCTGGATGCGCAATCTGGGTTTCGCGGCGCTCGGCCTCGTCGTCGTGCAGGGCATCCTCGGCGGCCTGCGCGTCGTCTGGGTCTCACTGGACCTCGCCGTGGTGCACGCCTGCACCGCCCAGATCTTCTTCGCCCTCCTCGTTGCGATGACGCTGTTCACCTCGAAAAGCTGGCTGCGGGCGGATTCCGTGCCGCCCCGTTCCCCGGCGACGCGGCGGCTGACGGGCCTCGCGATCGCTACCGTCGGCCTGCTGTACGTGCAGATCATCCTGGGCGCGCTCTTGCGCCACCCCGGCGCGGGCGTGCATCCCCTGTTCGTGGTGATCCACATCACGGGCGCCTTCGTCGTCCTCGGCCTGGTCGTGTCGGTCTTCCTGACGGTGCGCACGCATTTCGAGGAGCAGCGGCTGTTGCGGCGCGGATCGGCCTTCATGATGAGCCTCGTCCTGCTGCAGATCGTGCTCGGCTTCTCGGCCTACGCGGTGCTGCTGTACGAGACGTCGATGGCCCGCCGCAGTGTGATCCAGGTCGTCCTGAACTCGACCCACCTCGTCATCGGGGCGCTGCTGATGGCGACCGCCGTCAGCACGGCCCTCCTCGCCCTCCGCCGCCCGACGACGTCTGCATCTTCGCCTCCGGAGC
>JAAAOL010000452.1 GCA_009908885.1 Bacteroidota bacterium
GACAACCGATTCACGGCCAATAACTTCATCGGCAACACGTTCGACGTGACGACCAACAGCCGCCAGAATCACAGCTCGTTCGACGGCAACTACTGGGACAAGTACGACGGCTACGACCTGGACCGCGACGGCGTGGGCGACGTGCCCTTCCGGCCGGTGCGGCTCTTCGCCTTCATCGTGGAGCAGAACGAGCCCGCCGTGCTGCTGCTGCGCAGCCTGTTCGTCACCCTGCTCGACGCCGCCGAGCGCGTCCTGCCGAGCATCACGCCGGAGACGCTGACCGACGCGCATCCGTCCATGCACCGCTTCGAGCTGTCCCGCTTACATGAAATCCCACGATCGATGCCTGAATAGCCGACGACGCCGGGTGGTAGAGACGCCTCGGGCACTGCGGAGCTGTTCCACACCCCGCAGGGGGGATGACCTCCCGTAGCCGCGTATGGAGCCACCGGCGCAATGCGCGGCGGATGTACGCTAAACACACACGCCTCGCCGAGGCGTCTCTACGACGGGCGGGTGACGCTCATCCCTCCGATGCCGACAGCCTGAAATGGATTCTTTCTAACCCCTGTCCCTCCGCCATGCCTGCTACGGCCCCCTTGCACTTGATTGCCTCGAACGCTCCCGACACCGCCGCGCCGATGGTCGAAGTCCACGGCCTGGACAAACGCTTCGGCGCGCTGCACGTGCTGCGGAGCCTGGACCTGCGCCTCGCACGCGGCCGCATCACCGCCATCGTCGGGCCGAACGGCTCGGGCAAGACGACGCTCATCAAGATCCTGCTGGGCCTCGTCCGCCCCGACGCCGGGACCGTCGCCATCGACGACGCGCACGTGACTGAGGGCTGGCAGTACCGCGAGCGCATCGGCTACATGCCGCAGGCCGCCCGCTATCCGGAAAACCTGACGCCCCGCGAGGTCTTCGCCATGCTGAAGGACCTGCGCGGGGTCCCGGACGCCATCGACGAAGAGCTGATCGACGCCTTCCACCTGCACTCCGAACTGGAGAAGCCGCTGCGCACGCTCTCCGGCGGCAACCGGCAGAAGGTGGGCGCCGTCATCGCCTTCCTGTTCCGTCCCGATCTCGTCATCCTCGACGAGCCGACGGCGGGCCTCGACCCCGTCGCCAGCAGCACGCTCAAGGACAAGATCCGCAGCGAGCAGGAGCGCGGGACGACGTTTTTGATCACCTCGCACGTGATGAGCGAACTCGACGTGCTGGCCGACGACGTGGCGGTGCTGCTGGACGGGCAGATCCGCTACAGCGGCCCGATTCGCGATCTCAAGCGCGAGGCCGGGGAGCAGCACCTCGAACGTGCCATCGCCCACCTGATGACGAAGGCTGACTGAATGAGGAAACGAGGAGGCAAGGAGACGAAGAGACAAGGAGACGAAGCATCTTCGATTCCTCGACGCCTCGATTCTTCGATCCCTTCCCGCTCAAGCCCTTTTCCGCGATCTACCAGCCCGAGCCGATGAACGCCATCCTGTCTACCACCACGGCCAAGATCTTCAAGTACGAACTCAGCGACGTGCTGCGGAGCCGCTGGGTGCTGGCGTACGGCGCGTTCTTCCTCGTCGTCACGGACGCCCTCTTTCGTTTCGGCGGGGGCAGCAGCCAGGTGCTCCTGAGCCTGCTGAACGTGGTGCTCATCCTGATCCCGCTCGTCTGCACCGTCTTCGGGACGATGTATTTCTACAACGCGCGGGAGTTTACCGAGCTGATGCTGGCCCAGCCCGTGCCGCGCGCCAGCCTGTTCGTCGGTCTCTACGCGGGGATGGCCCTGCCGCTGGCCGTGAGCTACGGTCTGGGCGTGGCGCTGCCGTTCCTGTGGCACGGCGTCGGGGCGGGCGGCGTGGGGGCTACCCTCGCGCTGATGGTGGGCATCGGCATGCTGCTGACGTTCGTCTTCACCGCGCTCGCCTACCTCGTGGCCGTCGTCTTTCAGGACCGGGTGCGGGGGCTGGCCGTGGCGGTGCTGGCGTGGCTCGTCTTCGCCATCGTCTACGACGGGCTGGTGCTGGCCATCGCCCACACGTTTTCGGCCTATCCGCTGGAGAAGCCGATGCTGGCCCTCTCGATGTTCAACCCGGTGGATCTGGCCCGCATCGTGCTGCTCCTGCAGTTCGACATCGCCGCGCTGATGGGCTACACGGGCGCCGTCTTCGAGCAGTTCTTCGGCAGCGGCCTGGGCATGGCCCTCTCGCTCGGCGCGCTCGGCCTGTGGCTCGTCGTGCCGCTCCTGCTGGGCCGCTGGCGCTTCGCGAAGAAGGATTTTTAGGGGTGGTTCGTGGTGCGTGACAGGTTGGCACCCTCACGCACCTACGCCCAGAACGCCGGCGTGTAGTCGAGGTCGGCGTCTTCGTGGGCGTCCGCCAGTTCGGCGCCGATGGCCTGGAGCGCGACGGGGTCGCAGGTGGCTTCGAGGAAGGGAAAGAGCGTGCGTTCCTCGAAGCGGATGTGGGCCTGCATCGCATCGGCCAGCGCGCGGACGGCCTCGGTCGTCGCGTCGTCGCCGAGCGCCTCGATGTGTGCGCGGATCCGGCGGTGCTCATCGAGCATCTGCTCGGCCAGTGCCTGTCCGTCGTCGCCGGCCTGCCGCAGCGGGACGAGAAGGTGGGCTTCCTCCTGCTCGAAGTGGCGCGCCAAGTGTTCTCTCCACACGTGCTGCGCGTAATCGGCCATCACATCTGGCGGAGCGTCCTGGTCCAGCCCCTGTTGCAGGCGGCGGACGACGATGAGGCCCTGGTAGTGATCGTGCGAGAGGGGTTGCAGCGCGTCGGAGCGTTTCATGGGGAGGAGGGGTCGACGATGAGATCCGATTCGGGGATGCCCAGCTTGACCTGGAAGATGACAGCGATCTGCCGGGCCTTTTGTTTCATGCGCTCGGCGGCCTCGCCTGTGAAATGGGCATCGACCGTCGCCGCGAAGCGCGTCAGCCAGCGCTCGAAGTGGCGAGCCTCCAGCGGGCCGAGCCGCAGGTGCGCGTCGAACGGGCGGCCCCGGTACGTGCCGGTCTGAAAGACGACCGACGCCCAGAAGGCGTAGAGCTTGGGCTTGTGGGCCTCCATGTCGACGTCCGCGAAGAAGCGGCCCAGCACGGGGTCATCGGCCATGCCATCGTAGAAGGCGTCCACGACGGTCTGAATATCCTCGATGGTGGTGAGGTCGGGCATGGTGGTGAAGAGGTTCGGTACGGGGATGATGGCTTCGCGAGACCGCGGACTGCAGGCAGCCTGCCCCGCACGCGATGCGGGGACAGA
>JAAAOL010000223.1 GCA_009908885.1 Bacteroidota bacterium
CGGCCGATGGTGATTCCTAACATCGCCGAGGGTTGCACTTCGCTCCACCCCCGGCTACTCCGTACCGTCGCGCCTTCGGAGCTGTCGAACGCCGACGGCGTGACGGACCGTTCGTAGCTGGGCGTGGAGCCAGCGGCGAAACGGCCAGCGAAACGGCCAATCACGGTCTTTGGATATCTCCTTGGGCATCATGCCCAAGTTAGACAGCAATGCACGACTCAGCAAACGAACGACGACGGCGTGTCGGCACGGCCCGTAGCCGCCCCGACCTCCGATACGGGGTAACTGGTATGAAGTCCCTCCGGGATGTAATGCACGTTGTGGAACCAACTCATCTGGAATGCCTCCCCTCCTAATCGGCAATCGCACATCCGAAATCGCCCATCTCGACCTCTCGCTACACGCTCCGTCCGCGCGCATCGACGGGGTGCTCGTCCATCACCTCGCCGTCGTCCACGAGGTAGAAGCGGTCCTGCGTGTGGACGGTGACGCAGGCGTGGTTGGGCACGATGCGCACGCGGTCGCCGACGCCGAAGGTGGCTCCGCCGGGCACCGTGACCCAGCCGTGCTCCTCCGAGAGGCCCGTGAGCCGGGCGTGCGGGTGCGGCACCATGTCGGCCGGGTTGTAGAGGATGATGCCGTAGCCCTCCGTCAGCGCGCCCGTGTCCGCGGTGAGCACCTTCTTCCCGGCATCCAGGTAGAGGCGATCCTGCCCGGAGCGGTCGCGGTGCTGGCTGACGACGGTGGCCTCCACGGTGAGCGCACAGTCGTCCAGCGTCGCCGCGCCCAGGCTGACCTGCATGGCGTCGTAGTAGACGTAGTTGCCGGGCCGGATCTCGGTGATGCGGAAGCCGCCACGCTCGGCGTTCTCGAAGGCCGCCATCGTGGGCGTCGAGCCGATGCTGATCTCGAACGTCTCTGGGTCGGCCAGCCCGGCCTCGTGCAGCCGGACGGCGAAGGCCAGCATCCGGTCGCGCTCCTCCGCAGCGACGCGGGCCAGCGCCGCCTCCGGCGTCTCGTCCTTCTGGGGTCCGTGGTAGGCGTGCCCGGCGTGCGTCAGGATGCCGACGAGTCGCAGACCGGGGAGTGCGGCAATCTGCTGCGCCGTCCGCACGCTGCGCCCCCCGTTCCAGCCCACCCCGCAGCGCCCGTGCCCGGTATCGACTTCCAGCAGCACATCGACCGTCATATCGTGGGCGGCGTAGAACGATGAGGCCGCCCGCGCTCCGTCGACGGTGTCCACGCAAAATGAGACGCGCGCTCGGTCCATGAGCCGCAGCAGCCGCTCGTGCTTGTCCTGCCCGACGACCGGGTATGCCAGCCGCACGTCGTCGAACCTCGCGCCGACGAACACCTCCGCTTCCCCCACTTTGGCGACCGTGAGGCCCCGCGCGCCGTGCTCCCGCTGGCGCCGGGCGATGGCGATGCTCTTGTGCGTCTTGGCATGCGGCCGGAGCGCGACGCCGTTTGCGTCCGCCACCTTCTGCATGCAGGTCAGGTTGCGCTCCAGGCGCGACTGTTCGACGAGCAGGCAGGGCGTGGAGAGTTCATCGACGAACATGCGGGCCATCAGGGGTCGGTGGAAGGCGGTGGGGCGGCCTCAAGATAGCGAACGCGCCACAGAAACGAAGCCCGTCCCCAGGTGTGACCTGCGCCTCGATTCTGAACGGCAGCTTGACACCCTTCGCTGACGCTGTTACGTTGTGTATTGCAACTAAACAGGTCCTCCTATGCCGCACGATGAATACCGCCTCGACGACTCCATCGGCTACCTGATCAACCGAGCCTCGCGGTCCATCCGGCAGCGGCTCAACGCCGTGCTGTCCGACGAGGGCTTCAGCATCACGGGCGAAGAATGGGCCATCCTCGTGCACCTCTGGAACCAGGACGGACAGCCGCAACAGCAGATTGCCGACACGCTCGACAAGGACAAAACCACTCTCTCGCGCCTCCTGAGCAGCCTGGAACGGCAGAATCTGGTCGTCCGCATTCCCGACCAGGCCGACCGACGGCGGCGGCTCATCTACCTGACGCCGGGCGGGCAGGCCCTGGAGGACGAGGTCATCCCGGTAGCCCTCCGCGTGCTGCGGGAGGCGCAGAGCGGTATCTCCGCGAACCACCTCGCCACCTGCAAGGCGGTGCTCCGCCAGATTCACGACAACCTCTCGGGAACTCGCGACGGCGCATAGACTATTAGTTGCTACTAGCAACTTAATTACCATCACAGCCTTCTACCATGAGCGCCAACCTGAACACGACGGGCACCACACCCAAGCGCATCCTGCTGGTCGTCGCCAACCCCTCGACCTCCACCACCGTCGGCGGGCCGGTGGGCTTCTGGGCCTCCGAGCTGACGCACGCCTACCTCGCCTTCACCGAAGCCGGGTACGACATCACCATCGCCAGCCCCGAGGGTGGGCCGGTGCAGTTCGACGCCTGGAGCGACCCGCGCGACGAGAGCGGCTACTCGGCGGACGACCTGATCAGCATGGGGTTCATCCACACGCCGTCGCTGATGGCCCTGCTCGACGACACGCCCTCGCTGCACGACCTGGACTCCGACGACTTCGACGCCATCGTGGTGGCGGGCGGGCAGTCGCCCATGTTCACCTTCCCCACCGCCACGCACCTGCACGACCTGCTCGCCGCGTTCTACGAGGCCGAGAAGCCCACGGCGGCCCTCTGCCACGGCACCTGCGCGCTGCTGCACGTCACCCTCAGCGACGGGAGCCGCCTCATCGAGGGCAAGACGATGACGGGCTTTGCCAACGTGGAGGAAGACTTCGCGGATGACTACGTGGGCCAGCCGGTCATGCCCTTCCGCATCGAGGACGAGGCCAAGGCGCTGGGCGCCAACTTCATCACGGGCGGCCTGTTCAAGCCGTTCGCCGTCCGCGACGGCCACCTCATCACCGGGCAGCAGCAATACTCCGGGCGCACGACGGCCAACCTCGTCATCGAAGCGCTCGGCGTATAGCCGCGCCGACGTCTCGCACGACCTCTTCCATTATCGCTTCACCTCCACCATGACCATCGCCATCATCGGAACTGGCAACGTGGGCAGCGCGCTCGGGCACGGCTGGGCCACAGCCGGACATACCGTCGTCTTCGGCTCGCGCACGCCAGACGCGGACGACGTGCAGGTCCTCATCGCCGAGGCAGGCTCCAACGCTAGCGCGGCTCGTCCCGACGCCGCCGCCGCCCGGGCCGACGTCGTCGCCCTCGCCACGCCCTGGAACGCCACGGAAGCC
>JAAAOL010000018.1 GCA_009908885.1 Bacteroidota bacterium
ACGTCGCCGCTTTCCAGCGCCTCCCGCAAGGCGCGAATAATCTCGTTGAGGTCCTCGTTGGGCTCTGGGGCATCAGACATCGGTGCGGGTGGTGGTCAGTGTCATATCAGCGGTGGGGTGGCATAACACGTGGTTTGGCCCACGATAATACGTGGTAAAGATTTCTGTCGTTTCAGGGGGCATTTAGCACATCTGTAAAGCCACGTTAACGGCTCGCTACAGATTCTGCACGTCGGTGGTCGTCTCGCCAACATAGACGCGCCCGTCGGACTGCACGCCGAGGGTGTAGGGGTCGCTGAGAGAGTTAATGCCGAGGCGGGTGTTCGGCGTCGAGTCGCCATCGTCCGCGTCGGGCAGGATACCGCCAGGATTGCCCCCGGCAATCTTGCTGTTCGACATCGTATCGGTGTCGACGAGCTGGCCATCTACGTAGAGGGCCGCGCCGCCCGTATCGGCGCTCCACTCGACGAGCCCCAGGGTCGGCCACTGGATGTCATAGCTGCACTCGGCAATGAGAGCCGGGTCGCCGTCGCCGTCTGTGTTCTCGCCGTCGCCGCACTGGAAATACAGCCGCCCGGCATGCACGTAGAGCGCGAGGCCCGCGCCTGTCGCCCCGGCTTCCATGATATAGCCTTCCGCGTCCGGGTCCAGGCGCACCTCGATGGCAAAGCTCGCCGCCGTCGCATCCGCCAGGTCGGCGTAATCCGTGGCTGGGTCGCTCCACGTCGCGTCCTGGGTCATCCCGTCGGTGACGCCCGTCCCCTGGTAGGTGAGCTGCACGATCTGCGACGGCTCCCCCTCGTCGCTGCCGTACACTGCGGTGATGCGGTAGAAGTACGTGGTGCCCGCGACGATCGTCGAATCCAGGTACGGGCTCGCCTCCGTCGGGACGCTCGTCACGGTATCGAGCAGCGTGGCGTCAGAAACCGGTCCGAAATAACTGGTCGCCCGATAGATCCGGTACTCGTCGGCGTTGCCCGGCGCATCGTCCCACCACAGCTCCGCGGTACCGGCCGCCACGTTCATCCCCGGCGTCGGGGCGGGGTAGTCTTCGCCGCCGAAGGCCAGGCCGCTCGCCTCGGGCGTCACGCCGCTGTAGAGCACTACGCCAGGCGGTACGGCGACCTGTGGGACACCGCTCCAGTTGAAGTTTTCCAGCCAAGCCACGATGCCGCCATCGTGGATCGGGCAGATGCCGCCGCGATTGTTGCCCGCGGCCATGTCCACCTCGACGGTGCGCCGGTGGCGAAGGACACCGTTGACGTAGATGGCTGCGCCTTTCGAGACGTCGACGGACCCCTCGATGACAGCGCGCTCGCCCACCGGGTAACCGCCCCCACCCCGTCCGACGCCGATCACCGCCCGGTCACTCCGAGGCGGCTGGGCGTTTCCGTCGCCGAGCCACCACGCGTCGTCGGCCTTGACGACCGTGCCCTTGGCGCTGGCCCCCGCCTCGAACAGGTAGGCGCCCACGCTGAACGGGATCGCGCGGAAGCTGAACGCCGTCGCCTGCTGCAAATCTTCGTAGTCGGTGCCGCACTGATCCCAGGTGGCAAGCCCCGCCAGGCCCGTCACGGCGGAGGCCCGCGGCGTGACGGGGGTCACCGCCTGGTCCGGCTCGACCTCCGCGCCAAAATCGAAGACGCGCGCGTACCGGCTCAGCTCGCTTTCGCTGCCAGAAACCACCATCGTCATGCGATAGTAGTAATCGGTGCCTGCCGTGACCCCATCGTCATGGATGCCCTGTCGGTCCCAGCCGTGCTTTAGGGCGCTGTGGGAGATGGACGCCACGAGCGTCGCATCACCCGTCGACGTGAAGGGCGCCGTGTGACGGTAGATGCGGTACTCTGAGGCGCTCGGGTGTCCCGACCAGTGCAGGATGACGGCCTCGCTGGAGGGAATCGCCATCAGGTTACGCGGGCGCCCCGTCTTGGACGGCCACGCCTTCGCCATCGCCTCCGAAAGCGGCCCCTCCGCGGCAAAACCGGTGTAGGACGTGGCGATGCGGTAGTACTGCGCCTGCGCGTCGTCGAGGCCCGTGTCGACCAGTGGGTTTTCCCAAGAGCTACCCTGCCCGGTGAGAGTGTCGTCGGCGTCCGCTTTATCTTGAAGGGGCGATCCCACCTTGTGGTAGGCGCGCCAGTTGCTGCTGTTGGGGTTGGCCTGCGCGCCGATGATGCCCCGCCACCACAGTTCGACACCGCCGTCGAAGTCGACGGACTCCCGCCAGAAGACGCCGGTGGGCGCCTGGTTCATGGCCGTCTCCGCGGTCACGTAGTGCTGGTCGACGTACACCTCTGGTGCTGACAGCACCGCCCCGGTAAAGCGGGCGTTGTGATACCACAGGTCCCACGGCGGGTGCCGCGATCGCATGAGTGCCAGCTGGTCGACGCCCGGGAGGTAGGTGATCCCCGACGTGGGAGCCATGTCGTAGGCGTTGCCTTCCAGGCCGTTCACGCCCGCGGCCGCGGCCCGCTCGCAGTTGACGTACATGACGACGCCCTGGCCGTCCTCGCCCGAGCGTCCGGTAATGATGACCTCGTACTGACCTTCCTCGGTAATCGGGTAGCCCAGCACGGCTTTGCCCGTGAGCAGGCCGCCGGAGTTGTCGTTCGTGGCCCCGCAAATAAAACCGATCCCGCCGCTCGGCGCCTTGAAAAGCCAGAACTGCGCCTGGTTGCCCTGCAGGCCGTCACTCCCCTTCAGGATGGTGCCGTAGTCGCCGGGACGCAGGTACAGGACCGTCCGGAGCGTAAACTGCTGCGTCTCGGCTAGGTCGCTGTAGGAGCGCCGCGCCTCGTCCCACAGCACCGGACTCGTCATCTGGCTCACCACGTCGCAGGGCGCGGCGCAGGACGCCGCGTAGCTGTCGAAGACGAGCCCCGCCTCCGCCCCACCCGCAACGCCGACCTCGAACTCCTTGTTCGGATCGCTGCTCGATTTGCTCGCTAGCCACCACCGCCGTCCGCTCCAGTCCGTACGGGGGCCGAGCAGGATGTTGGACGCTATGTAGTCCAGGTCCGCCATCGGTCAGGGGCTACTATGGTCGGTGCCGTCGGTGTACGGAATCGCGAAGTAGTCGAAGACGAGGGGGTCGTCGGGCGCCACGTCGGTGGCGATGTCGAACGAGGTGGACGTCAGCCCTGCGACCGGCACCCACCACGCGTCGACGTCCACCCAGTCGACGCGGGGCACGAGAAAGATGCCGGTCTCGCGAAAATCCACCTTGGGGTCTTGCAGCG
>JAAAOL010000527.1 GCA_009908885.1 Bacteroidota bacterium
GGCGGCGCTCGCGGATGAGGGTGCTGCTGACCTCCAGCAGCGGCGCCTCGGCGATGTGCACGCGCTCCGCGTACGACGGCGGCACCGTCAGGTCCACGGCGCCCGGACGCGGGTAGACGACGAGCGGCACCCGTCGGACGATCTCATCGGGGCGATGCCAGGCGTCGAAGTCGGCCCAGCTGTCGCCGCCGACGATCAGCATGAAGGCGACCTCGGGGTAGCGGTCCTGCAGCAGCCGGAGCGTGTCAACGGTGTAGGACAGGCCCTCCCGTTCCACTTCGAGGGCGCTGACGTGAAACGCGGGGTTCGTCTGCGTGGCGGCCCGGGTCATCGCCAGGCGGTGGTGGGCGGGCGTCTGTGCTGCGTCCGTCTTGTGCGGAGGCTGATAGGCCGGCATCCACCAGATCTGGTCGAAGGCGAACTGCTCGCGGAGCGTCTCGGCCACGATGAGATGCGCCACGTGGGGCGGATCGAACGATCCTCCGAATACCCCGACGGTCCGCGCGTCCTCGGCCATGGCGGTACGGGAGCTACCCCTGAGCAACCTCGTCCTCGCGAAGCTGCTCCAGCTGGGCGGCGGCGTTTTCGTAGAGCGCCTCGGCCTCCTTCAGCACCGGGCTGTCGGGAAAGATCTGCACCAGCCGCTCGTAGTTCTCGACGGCTTTCTCGTACCGCTCGCCCTGCTTCTGGCGGATGCTTTGCTCGGCGAAGGCGATGCGCCTCCGCATCGCCCCGACGAGCGCATCGTCGGCCCACTGCGTATCCGGGTACTGGTCGAACACGCGCTCGTAGGAGACCGCCGCCGCCTCGTAGAGCCCGCGCCGCTCATACAGCTGCGCCGCGTCGTACTGCTTGTGGGCCAGCTTGTCGCGCAATTCGGTGATCTTGGCCTCCGCATCCTCGGCCCGCTCGCTGCCGGGGTACCGATTCAGGAAGAGCTGGAAGTAGCGGATGGCCTCCTTCGTCGGCGTCTGGTCGAGTTCGTACGAGGGCGAGCGCTCGTAGTAGGTCAGCGCCCGCTCGTACTCGGCATCGGGCACCCGCGGATCGTTCCGATAGATCTCGACGAAGCGCGTGTACTCGTTGGCGGCCAGGATGTATTGCTTGTTGGCCCGATACGCCCGCGCCAGATAGAGCTGGGCGTCATCCGCCCACTCGTGCGCCCGGCCATAGTCGAACGTCCCCTGCAGATACTCGATGGCTCGCGTGTACTTCTCCTCCTCGAAGAGCGCCTTGCCTTTGCCGAAGGCTTCCTGGGGCGACTCGTAGCTCAGGCGGCCGGAGCCGGTACAGCCGGTCAGCAGGAGAACGGCGACCAGCAAGGCCGAGGAGATGAGGGGTCGGATAGGCATGCACAAAGCGTCGGATGAGCGACGAGCAGCGACGTCCACACGCGGCGGACGAACGGGATAACGAGCGAACGGCAGGATTCGTATGTCCCCAACGAAAAGGCCGGGACCTCTAGCACGGCCACCGGCGCGGACCTCCTACGATAGGCCCTCAGAGCGGTTCCAGTGGACTACCGCAGCAGGCGACGTTCACCGTCCCGATAGGTGAGGATAAACATGGCCTGATTCACGTTGCTCTGCCCGAAGTCAATCCGGGTGGCGAGGCCGTCGTAGCGCGGGGCGGCCTGGAGCACGTCGACGAGCGGCGTGTCCGTCGTCTCATGCTCCACCAGGTGCTCCAACAGATACTGCGCCACGTCGTAGCCCACGTAGGCGAGGCGGTCCGGCGCCTCCCCGGCCAGCGCCTCGTACCGTTCTTCGAAGTTTAGCACGGCCTCGTCGTCCGCGTCCAGGTGATACTCGGTGGTGTAGGTGACGTGAAAGCGGCTGGCGAGAGCGGCGTCGCGCAGCCCGCTCCAGCGCGTGTTGCCCAGCACGCGGGGATACGTGCCGGCCCGGTCGAGGCTGCGGAGGATGCCCTCGGCCAGCTGCGGCGCGCCCTGCCCGTCGATGGGCAGATAGAGCGCCTCCACCGAGCGGATCGAGTCCATCCCCACCTTGTCGAGCACCGAGGCCCACTCGCGGCGGGCCTGCAGCCACTCGTAGAAGACGACGTCGGCCCCGAGGCGGAAGCTCTCCTCCTGAAAGCCCTCGGCCATGCGCTCGCTGATGCTGTTGGTGCCCTGCTCGGCGAAGAGCCCGAACGAGGCCAGCCGCATGTCGCGGATTGCGAACGTCGCCATCACGCGACCGCGCACCCCGATGGTGGGATTAGCCTGGAAGGTGTAGCGCCGTCCGGCGGACACGTCGTCCTCGGTCGCCAGTGGCGCCACCAGCACCACCTCCTGCTCTTCCGCCGCCTGGGCCGCCGCTCGCGCCTCCTCGCTGAAGAGCGGACCGATGATGGCGTCCACGCTGTCGTTCCGGGCCAGCCGGGTGACGGCCCGGCGCGTCGCTCCCGCCGCGTTTTTCGTGTCGGCAAAGACCAGCTGCACCGAATGCGTCCGGGACGTGTCGGCGTTGAAGGCATCGACGGCGAGGCGGATGCCGTTGAAGAGCGACTGGGAGAACGCGGCCTCGCGCGGCGTCATCGGGAGGGCGATGCCGAGGCGCAGGCGCTGCTCCAGCCGCTTCTTTTGCGCCAGCGCCTCGCGGGACCGCTCGATGGTGCTGCGGGCCGCGCCGGTGTAGCTGCTCGTCGGATACCGCTCGACGAACTGGGTGAGCAGGTCGATCGCTTCCTCGTAGGCGGCCTGGCGGTAGAGCGCCCGCCCCGCCATGAGCAGGGCCGCCGTGGTGTGCCGATTGAGCGGGTAGGCCTCGTACACCAGCCGGAAGCGGCGGTACGCCATGCCGTAGTCGCCCTCGTCGAACGCCGTCAGCCCCTGCTCGAACGTCGTGCGGGCTTCCTCGCTGCGCACGGGCGGCTCGGTGACCTGGGCCTGTGCGGGCCCGGCGAGGGCGAGCCCCATCAGCACACAGGCGAGGAGGACGGCAGAGCGCAGGGTCATAGCAGATCCTGTTTTCGCCAGGCCATCTCCGCACTGCTGAGAACGAGGGCCGTGATGCGTACCGCGTGAACGAACGGGATTGTGGCGCCTTCCCACCCCCATGACGCACCACGCCCTGCACATTACGACGTTCAAACAGGAAAACTCGGACATCGCCAGGCTAAATCGTGTAGTCTTAGATCGTGACGGCAGGCCTACTCCCACTCGATCGTGGCGGGCGGCTTCGAGGAGATGTCGTAGACACAACGGTTGATGCCCCGAATTTCGTTTACGATGCGCCC
>JAAAOL010000049.1 GCA_009908885.1 Bacteroidota bacterium
GATGCTCGTCTCCGACGACCAGTCCGGCACCATCTACCGGATCACGTACGACGGGTAGTTTCTGGTTGCAGGTTACAAGTTAGAAGGTTTCAGGTCGCAGGCTTCCTGATGAGGACGCGCTACTCCGTAAAGATCGCCTTTGGGATGTGCATCGTGACCAGCATGTGGGGCACGTCCACCACCTCGGCGATGCGGAGGTCGGCGGCGAGGGAGGCGAGGGCGTAGGCGTCCGGGCGGCTCAGGCCGTGCTCGGCCACCAGGTAGTCGACCATGAAGCGCGTCGCCTTCTTCGCGGCTTCGTCTAGCGTCTCGGCGAAGGCGGTCACGGCGTACGTGTCGTCCGTCTCGTACTCCGGCTCCGTGATGGAGCGTCCGCCCTTGAGCACCTCGACGCTGTAGACGATGCGCATGGGCGCTTCGATGGCCGTGCCGCACACCTCGCCCGCCCCCTGCGTGGCGTGCGCGTCGCCGATGGAGAAGAGCGCGCCCTCGACGAAGACGGGGAAGTAGGCCGTCGTGCCCTCGACCAGATGCGGGTCGTCCATGTTGCCGCCGTTAGCGCGGGGCGGGATCGTGGAGAGGCTGTCGGTCGTCGCCGGGGCCACGCCCATCACGCCGGGGAAGGGCTTCAGCGGAATCGTGATGCCGTCGCTGAACCGGGCCACCGTCTGGCCGTCCTCGAACGTGAACGTCTTCAGATAGGGCTCCGTGAACTCATCCGCCAGGAAGCCGAAGCCGGGCACGATGGCCGTCCAGCCGTAGTCGCCCAGCTCGATCTCGTGGAGCGTCACCGCCAGCACGTCGCCCGGCTCCGCGCCTTCGACGTAGACCGGCCCGGTGAGCGGGTGGATCGGGTCGAAGTCGAGATTCGCCACGTCTTCCACCGTCGAGGTCGGCGTCAGCTGCCCGTCGGAGGCTTCCTCGGTGCGCACCTCGATGACGGCCCCCGACGGCACGCGCAGCACGGGTTCGATCGCCGCGCTGAAGCGGTTGTGCGTCTGGTCCTGCGTGAGCGAGAACTGCGGCGACGGCGTCTCCTGGGCAAAGGCGCTGTGGACGATGAACAGGCCGGCGATCAGAACAGCGAGGTGTACGCGCATCGGTCGATAGGAGATGGGTGGCTGGTAGGAAACGGATGATGATCGTTCGTTGCTGCGCATCAGGATTTCGACGCCCGTCGTGACATAGCCTGTTATCCTGAGACCGCAGACGACGGACGGCAGACCGCCAAGAGGAATGATGGAGCACCACGTCAGTGTGCAGGCTGGGGCGCAGCACCGCCGTCGCCCGCCTGCCCGTCGCGCTGCCGCTCGGCCAGCCCCTTGGCTTCGACGAAGATGTACTTCACGGTGTCGTACTCCTCTCGCACGCCCCGCTCCAGCCGGTCCACCGCCGCCTCGATCGCCTCGGCCTCCAGCGCCGGGTCGAACTTTACGTCCAGGTTGAGGACGACGCGCTCCGGCCCCATGTGTAGCGTCAGCCCGCGTACGACCTCGCGGATCGCCGCGTCGTCCTGCACCAGCTCGCGCACCGTCTGCATCACGTCGGGGTCGGCGCTCTCGCCGATGAGCAGGCCCTTGCACTCGTAGAGCAGCGCGGTGGCCACGATGCACAGGATGAGGCCGATGAGGACCGAGGCCGCGCCGTCCAGCACCGGCATCTCCAGCGCCTGCGACAGCGAGACGCCCAGCAGCGCCACGACCAGCCCGGCCAGCGCCGCCGAGTCCTCGAACAGCACGGCGAAGATCGTCGGGTCCTTGGTCCGCCGGATGAAGCTCCACGCCGACGCATCGCCCTTCGCCTTCTGAAACTCCTTCCAGGCGATGTACCACACGACGCTCTCGAAGACGATGGCGAGGCTCAGCACGATGTAGCTGAGGGTCGGGTCGCCCATGTGGATGGTGTGTTCGGGGTCGAGCGCCTCCAGCATGTGGGTGATGCCCTCGTAGATGGATATGCCCCCGCCGAGGCCGAAGATGAGCACGGCTACCATCAGCGCATAGAAGTAGACCTCCTTGCCGTAGCCGTACGGATGCCGGTCGTCCGGGGGCTGCTTGCTCTTCTTCAGGCCGACGAGCAGCAGGCCGCCGTTGCCGGTGTCGACGAGCGAGTGGATGCCTTCGGCCAGCATCGCTGCCGAGCCGCTGATCCCCGCCGCGATGAACTTGGTGACGGCAATGGCGAAGTTGCCGATGATGGCGGCGTAGATCGCTTTCTTGGTAGAGGCCATGCAGGAAGGTCGATGGGCGATGTTCGAAGGTCGAGCAGCTCAAGATAACCACTCGCCCTCCGACATTCGAACCTCGCCGTTCAGAACCGGAGCGTGAAGACCGTCCGTGTGCCGGGCTCGGAGACGGCGGTGAGGGTGCCGCCGTGCTGCCGCATGATCTCGCGGGAGAGGCTGAGGCCGATGCCGGAGCCGTCTTTCTTGGTCGTAAAGAATGGGATGAAGATCTTCTCCATCGCCTCCTCCACGATGCCCGGCCCGTTGTCGATGACCTGGATGACGGGCCGCCCGCGCGGGCCGAGGTGGGCCTCCAGGCGGACTTCGGCGTCGGGCGTGCCCTCGGCGGCCTGCATGGCGTTCTTGACGAGGTTGAGCAGCACCTGCTCGATGAGGGCCGGGTCGGCGGTCAGGTCGAGGCGCTCCGGCTCTACGGTGCACTCGAAGCGCACGCCGCGCGCCTCCATGTCAGACCGCATCAGGTCGGCCACGTCGCGGAAGAGCTGTGGGATCGGAATGATCTCGAAGTCGGGCGTGGGCACGCGCGTCAGGCGGCGGTAGGCCTGGACGAAGTTGAGCAGGCCGTGGCTGCGCCGCTCGATGGTCCGCACCGCCCCGCGCACGTCCTCCATCGTGTCGGCGGCCAGCGCCTCCTCCTCGGCGTCGGTCGCGCCATTTTCCGGCAGCGTCTCGGTCTCCTCCAGCAGCCCGTTGGCGGTCGCGGCCAGCGAGGCGATCGGGGCAACCGAGTTCATGATCTCGTGCGTGAGCACGCGCGTCAGCTTCTGCCACGCCTCCACCTCGGCTTCCTCCAGCTCGCTCTGGATGTCCTGGATGGAGACGAGCTTGTAGAGGTCGTCGCGCATCCGGAATTCGGTCGCGTAGACCGAGAGTTGCAGCAGGTCGTCCTCGTCCACCACCTTGACGAGCGCCTTCTCGCCCGAATGCAGGCGAAAGAGGGTGTCGACCAGCTCGCGGCTGATGGGGACGAGGTCGCCGATCTGCTTG
>JAAAOL010000437.1 GCA_009908885.1 Bacteroidota bacterium
GATCGTCGGCACCGACGGTCATTTCTCGACCGGCGACATTACCGATCAGCTGCGCAACCTGGTCGTCTCCCGCTTCACCGACGTCGTCGCCGAGAGCGACCTGGCCGTGCTCGACCTCGCCGCCAACTACGACGAGTTCGGCGAGATGCTGGAAGAAAAGATGCAGCCCGAGTTCGGCGAGTACGGGCTGGAACTGACCAAGCTGCTCATCGAGAACATCTCGCTCCCGCCCGCCGTGGAGGAGGCGCTCGACAAGCGCACCAGCATGGGCGTGATCGGCAATCTGGGCGCCTACACCCAATATCAGGCCGCACAGGCCATGGAGAAGGCGGCCGAGAACCCCGACGGCATGGCGTCCGGCGGCATGGGCATGGGCATGGGCTTCGCGATGGCCAACCAGATGGGCCAGGCGATGTCGCAGGGCCAGCAGCAAGGGCAACAGGGCCAGGGGCAACAGCAAGCCCCGCCTCCGCCGCCCGCCGCGTACCACGTGGCCGTCGACGGCGAGACGACCGGGCCGTTCGACCTCAACACGCTGAAGGAGAAAGCCAAGTCGGGCGACTTCGAACGGGACTCGATGGTGTGGAAGCAGGGCATGTCCGGCTGGACGAAGGCCGGTGAGGTGCAGGAGTTGCAGCAGCAGGTCTTCGGCGCCGTGCCGCCTCCACCCCCGCCGCCCCCGCCGGCTGAGTAGTTCGCGCTGGTCGTCCCTCTGACCTACTCGCCTGATGGAGCCCCGCCAGTTTCCCTGCTCGTCCTGTGGCGCGACGCTGCACTTCGCGCCCGGCAAAGATGCGCTGGAGTGCCCGTACTGCGGCGCCCAGAACGACGTGCCCGAGGTAGACGTGGCCGTCGCCGAGCGGGCGACCCAGGAGCTGGACTACGAGGCCTACGTCGCGCAGTTGGCGGGGCAGGAAGAGACCGTCGAAGTGCAGGTGGTCAAGTGCTCCAACTGCGGCGCCGAGACGACCTTCGATGAAAAGGTGATGGCCGACGAGTGCGCCTTCTGTGGCACGGCGCTCGTCAACCCGCCCTCGGCGGAGACCATCATCAAGCCGCGCGCCCTCCTGCCCTTCAAGGTGACCGACCGCGAGGCGCACGACCTGTTCCGCGACTGGATCAACGGCCTCTGGTTCGCCCCTAACGACCTCAAGAAACGGTCGAAGCGGGACGAGAAGCTGGCGGGCATGTATCTCCCGCACTGGACCTACGACACCGACACGACGACGCCCTGGCGCGGCAAGCGGGGCGAACACTACTACGAGAACGAGACGTACACTGTCGACGGCGAGACGCGGACGCGGCGGGTGCGCAAGACGCGCTGGTACTCGGAGCGCGGCACGCTGGAGCACTTCTTCGACGACGTGGTGATTCCCGCGTCGAACTCGCTGCCACGCAGCTACACCCAGAAGCTCGAACCCTGGGACCTGGACAACCTGGAGCCCTACACCGAGGCCTATCTGAGCGGCTTCCGCAGCGAGCGCTACAGCGTCGGGCTGGAGCAGGGCTGGTCCTACGCGCAGGACCTCATCGACGCCGAGATCGACCAGCGCATCCGCCGCCAGATCGGCGGGGACGAGCAGCGCATCACGTGGAAGAACACGCGCTACGACGACATCACGTTCAAGCACATCCTGCTGCCCGTCTGGATCAGCGCATACCGCTACAACGATGAGGTCTACCGCTTCCTCGTCAACGCCCGGACGGGCGAGGTGCAGGGCGAGCGCCCGTGGAGCTGGGTGAAGATTACGCTGGCCGTCCTGGCCGCCCTGATCGTGATGGGCCTCGTCTGGTACCTCCAGGGCGGTTGATCGGTGTGCCGTTCATCCTCGTTGGATTCGGCGTGGGAATCTGTATATTGCGGGCGTCCGTTGCTCCAGCAGGCCCCATCCGCACATGCAGCTCAAGACCCTCCAGAACGGGTTCTTCATCGTTCTGATCGTCCTGACGACGGTCGCCTTTCTGTGGCTCATTCAGGACTTCGCCCAGCCCGTGTTCTGGGCCGCCGTCCTGGCCATCATCTTCTACCCGGTCCAGACGCGCTGGCTCGATGCCGTGGGCCAGCGCCGGTCGCTGGCGTCCGTGCTGACGCTGCTGACGATCCTGATCGCCGTCATCCTTCCGCTCACGCTCATCGGCGCGGCGGTCACCCAGGAAGCGGTGCAGCTCTACGATCGCATCGCGAGCGGGGAGGTCAACCTGCAGCAGTACGTGCAGCGGGTGGAAGAGCTGGTGCCCGTGGTGACCGACCTGATGAATCAGTTCGGGGTGGATTTCGAGAAGCTGCGCCAGGGCCTCTCGGATGCGGCGGTCACCGTGAGCCAGTTCCTGGCGTCGCAGGCGCTCGCCATCGGGCAGAACACGCTGCGGATCGGTGCGCTCTTCTTCGTCATGCTCTACATCCTGTTCTTCTTCCTGCGGGATGGTCAGCGCTTTCTGGACCTGCTCATCCGCGCCATGCCGCTGGGCGACGCGCGCGAGCAGCGCCTGATGGACAAGTTCGCCGAGGTGTCGCGGGCGACGATCAAGGGCACGCTCGTCGTGGGCGTGGTGCAGGGGTCGCTGGGCGGGCTGCTCTTCTGGATGCTGGGGATCGACTCGCCCGTCTTCTGGGGCGTCCTCATGACGGTGCTCTCGCTGCTGCCCGCCATCGGGTCGGCCCTCATCTGGGGCCCCGCCGCCCTCATTCTTCTCGCCACCGGCAGCATCGCCAAAGGCATCATCCTGATCGCCGCAGGCACGCTCATCATCGGGCTGGTGGACAACGTGCTGCGCCCCATCCTGGTGGGCCGCGATACCAAAATGCCGGATTTCCTCATCCTGATCACCACCCTCGGCGGCCTCACCCTGTTCGGCATCTCGGGCTTCGTCATCGGCCCGATCATCGCCGCGCTCTTTCTGGCCGTCTGGGAAATGTTCATCGAAGAATACGGCGAGGCCGACGACGTGCTCCGCCCCGCCACGGCAGCCCCTACGTCGACCCCGCCGGAGCCACCGTCTCCCCCCGCTGCCGACGGAACGGCCCCTCCGAAGACCGATGTGGAGGGCGCCTGATACCCCCCCTCGCGTCCCATCGTCCAATCGAAGGTCTACCCTGCTGCTTCCATCCGTCCGATGCCCGAGGAACGTCGAACGTACGAGCGGATCGTGGTGAAGGTGGGCACGAGCGTGCTGACCGGCGGGACGCCCCGGCTGAACCGCCCGCACCTGGTCGAGCTGG
>JAAAOL010000290.1 GCA_009908885.1 Bacteroidota bacterium
CGGAAGGACTCCTGGAACTTCTTCGCCGAGCGCCTGCGCGAGATGCGCCGCATCGAATTGGCGAAAGACATCCTGGAGCTGGATCCGGACAACGCCTTCGCCCACGAAGAGCTGGGCAGCGTCTACATCCGCGACTTCTGGCGCTATCGCAACGCGCTCATGCTGCCGCTCTATGCCTTCAAGTACGTGGGAATCGACGAAGGAGCCGGGCGCTTCGACTACGAGGCGCAGAACGTCGGCGTCCGCGAGGGCTTCATGCCGTCGGCGGCGGACCGCGGGCTGGGCCGGTTCGAAAACCCCAATCGCGTCTTCCTGAACGACCAGTTCGACCTCGACGCGTTGCAGTCGCAGGGCGTGCCCGTGCAGGACCTGAGCGTCCGTGCGCAGCGGGCCTACGAGGAAGCCATCGGGCACCTGCAGCAGGCGCTGGAGAGCGACCCGCGCCGCCGTCCGGTCTACGACGACCTGATGGAGATCTACGCGCTCAAGGGCGAGTATGAGGCCGCGCTGGAGATGGTGGAGGACATGTACCGCTTCTTCCCGGAGGATGCGCAGACGTGGACCTACCTCGGCCTGGCGCACTATCATCTGGGCAACATGGAAGCCGCCGCGCGCAGCTTCGAGACGGCGTTGCAATACATGGACGAGGGCGAGCGGTCGGCGTATCAAGACATCGGCTTCTTGCTGACCGACGAGGAGCGCGACGTCTACGCGCAGGACTCAGTGGCGTATCTGGCTCGCTTCTGGGCGAGCAAGGACCCGCGCTACCTGACGACCTACAACGAACGGCGTCTGGAGCACTTCGCCCGCCTCACCTACGCCGACCTGCTCTACGGCGCGCCCGACCTCGACCTGCGGGGCTGGGAGACGCAGCGGGGCAGCATTCTGGTGCGCTACGGCCAGCCGGACTCGGACGTCACCATCACGCCCAACGATCAGTCCTACCGTGAGGGCAAGACGGTCGTCGCGGCCGCCGTCTTCCGGCCGCCCCAGGATAACGAAGGCAACGTGGGCGGCGCCGAGGTGCGCAACAACCCGGAGCAGCTCAACGAGATGATGGAGTCGCGGCTGTTCCAGGAGATGAATACGTTCAACATCTGGGAGTACGGCGACTTCCGCTTCGTCTTCGAGGACCCGTTCCGCAACGGCGAGTTTCGGCTCTACAGCCCGAAGGCGTCCGCCATCGGGGACGGCCAGCAGGCATGGCTAAACGACTATCAGATCCGCGCCAAGCAGACTTTCCGCGAGACGCCGGAGCAGTACGAGTACGAGGCCCCCGGACGGCAGATCGAGCTGCCGTACCTGACGACGGCGTTTAAGGGCGCGGAGGGGCAGACCGACCTCTACGTGCACTACGGCGTGCCGATCAACGAGTACGACGGCTCCCAGGAGATGCTGGAGATCACGGCGAACACGGGCACGTTCCTCGTCAGCGACCAGCGCGACATTCTGGTGGAGCGGCGCAATACGATCTACGGGCTCCCGACGGCACAGATCGTCTCCTTCCCGGACGTCAACCTCTGGGTCGATACGCAGGTGATGGAGGCGCCGCCGGGCACGCACGACCTCTCGGTCGAGTTCGAGACGGCCAGCGGCAACACCGTGGCCGTGCAGCGCCGCGCCGTGGACGTGCCGGACTTCGAAGCAGAAGCCCCTGGCCTCAGCGATCTGTTGCTGGCCTACCGTGTGGAGGAAAGCCTCGACGGCGAGCCGCTCGGGCCGAGCGAGATCGTGCGGGACGGCCTCTCGATCCAGCCCGCACCGTGGAGCGTCTTCCGCGTCGACCAGCCCGTGTACGTCTACTTCGAGACGTACAACCTGGACCGCAACCCCGAGGGGCAGACGGACTACACGGTGGACGTGCTGCTCGTCCCCAAGGACGACGCCTCGGGCATCGCGAAGCTCTTCAAGAACCTGTTCGGCGGGGACAAGGGCGTCTCGTTCAGCTTCCCCGGCACCAGCACGTCGCCCGACGTGAGCAACTACCAGATCGTCGACGTGAGCGACCAGGAGCCGGGCGTCTACACGCTGGCCGTCCGCGTGCGCGACAACATCTCGGGCCAGACGGTGGAGAGTGAGCAGGAACTCTTCCTGGAAGAATAGCTCCAAAATTCTGTTTTAGGGAGATTCCACCGGACAGTATCAAATGCTCGCCAGAAATTCGGGATCTCGGATGTCGCTAGTGCTACTGTTTGCAGTGGCCCTTACTGCGGGTATGACGTCGTGCTCGCTGGTAGGGGCCGATGAAGATGCGCCAGAGTACCGGGCCGACATTATCGCTGTCGAAGCCCCTGCTCAGGTTGAGGCAGGCATTTCATTCGAGATGGTCGTTGAGGGAACGAGTGGGTGCGGTGAACTCAAGCGAATCGATCAGGAGCGTGACGGGAACGTCATCCGTTTAACGGCCTGGGCGCATGAAACGGATGAAACAGAGGGCAGTTGTCCGGTAGCTCCCATCTGGTTCCGGGAGACAAGAACCCTCTCTCTCGAACCTACAGGCAGCTACCGGATCGTGGCGGATACCGTCGAGACATCCATCGAAGTCCGGTGAGGCTTCGGAGGACGTAGCGAGGAGCAGTCAAAGCCGCGTGTGACGTGGTGTCAGGACAACTCCGCCTGCACGCGGGCGTCCATACCTTCGACTTTCTCGATGAGCGCCTGTTTGTAGTGTACGAGCCGCTCGTGCAAGGCGGCGTCGTGGGTGGCTAGGATCTGGACGGCGAGCAGGGCCGCGTTTTGGGCGCCGCCGATGGCGAGGGTGCCGACCGGCACGCCGCCGGGCATCTGCACGATGGACAGGAGCGAGTCCAGCCCGTTGAGTTTGCTGGTTTTTACGGGCACGCCCAGTACCGGCAGTGTGGTAGACGCCGCGATCATGCCGGGCAGGTGGGCCGCCCCGCCCGCCCCGGCGATGATGACCTTGAGTCCGCGCTCGTGGGCCGTGCGGGCGTAGTCCTGCATGACGGCGGGCGTCCGGTGGGCCGAGAGCACGCGGCTTTCGAAGGGCACGTCGAAGTCGCGCAACACGTCGGCGGCGTCGCGCATCGTCGGGAGGTCGGACTCGCTGCCCATCGCGATGCTGACCAGGGGAGAGGGTGAATCGGGCATGGGGCGGTAAGGTCTGTGTGATATTGGTTGAGGAAGGTGAGGTCCGATTCCTTGTGTCGCTCGTCGTGATGCGTGAAACAC
>JAAAOL010000307.1 GCA_009908885.1 Bacteroidota bacterium
GGCGCCAGCGACGCACGGACTGACCAAGAGATGGCTGGATGGTGCACTAGGAGGGCGTCGCGGCGACGGCTTTCTCGGATTCCGGTTGGCCGTTCAGCTCCGGCAGGTCGGGCTGGCCTGGCACATGGTCGTCCGTTTCGAGCCAGTCGTAGACCGTCGGCAGCACGCGCAGCGTCAGGATGGTCGCCGTGATGAGGCCGCCGATGACCACCGTGGCGAGCGGGCGCTGCACCTCGGAGCCCGGTCCCACGTTGAAGGCCATCGGCACGAAGCCGAGCGAGGCCACCAGTGCCGTCATCAGCACGGGGCGCAGGCGGTCGGTCGAGCCCTGGACCACGGCCTCACGCACCGGCATCCCCTGGCGGCGCAGCGCGTTCAGGTGCGAGAGGAGCACCACGCCGTTGAGCACCGCCACGCCGAAGAGGGCCACGAAGCCGATGCTGGCCGAGACGGACAGGTAGAGCCCGCGCACCCACAGCAGGAAGATGCCGCCGGAGAGGGCGAACGGCAGCGCCAGGAAGATCATCAGCGCGTAGCGGATCTGGCCGAACATCATGTACAGCAGGCCCAGGATGATGAAGAGCGCCAGCGGGACGACGACGTACAGGTGCCGCATCGCCCGCTGCTGGTCCTCGAACGAGCCCCCGTAGGTGATGAAGTTGCCCGCCGGAATGTCGATCTGGTCGTCGATGGCCTGCCGCAGGGTGGCCACGTAGGAGCCGGTGTCGATGCCTTCCAGGTTGATGCCCACGATGACGCGGCGCCAGCCGGTCTCGCGGGCGATCTCACGCGGCCCCTCCTCGGCCCCGATGGAGGCGACGCGGTTGAGCGGGATGTAGCTGCCGTTGGGCAGTTGCACGGGCACGTCCATGATGTCGCGGAACGTCTTGCGCACCTCCGCCGGAAAGCGCACCACGATGTCGAACCGGCGCTGCCCCTCGAACACCTGCCCGGCGCTCTGCCCGCCGATGCCGGCCTCGATGACCTGCTGCACGTCGCTCGCGTTGAGCCCGTAGGAGGCGATGGCCTCGCGGTCGATGCGGATGTTGAGGTACGGCTGCCCGGCCGTCTGCTCCACGTAGAAGTTGTCCGTGCCCTCCAGGCGGCTCACCACGCGCCCGATGTCGTCGGCCACGGTGCTGAGCGTATCCAGGTGCTCGCCGAAGATCTTGACGGCGATGTCGCTCTTGACGCCGCTCGTCAACTCGTCCACGCGCATCGCAATCGGCTGCGTGAAGTTGTAGGAGAGGCCCGGCTCGCTGGTCAGGTAGGGCTCGATCAGCGCCTCGATGCGGGCCTTGGTCATCCCGCTACGCCACGCGTCGCGCGGCTTCAGGAGCACCCACACGTCCGTCTGGTGCACGCCCATCCAGTCGTTGGCCAGGTCGCTGCGGCCCGTCTTGGGCACCACCGTCTCGATCTCCGGAATGTTGCGCATCAGCTCGCCCGCCAGCCAGTTGGCGTTCTCCACCGACTCGTCGAGCGTGACGCTGGGCATGCGCACCTGCTCCACCAGGATCGACCCTTCGTCCAGCTCCGGCAGGAATTCGGTGCCCAGGAACGGAATCAGGACGAGCGACGCCCCGAAGACGGCGGCGGCGATGGCGAACGTGCGGCCCTTCTTGTCGAGGTTGTTCTCCAGGAAGCGGCGGTAGCGCGGGCGCATCCACTCCATCACGTAGTTGCGCCGCACCTTGACGCCCTTGCGGAAGACGAGCGCCGCCATCGCCGGAACGTAGACGAGCGCCAGGATCAGCGAGCCGAAGACGGCGGTCGCGACCGTAATCGCCATCGGGCGGAAGAGGATGCCTTCCATGCCCTGGAACGTGGCGATGGGGACGTAGACCATCAGGATGATGAGCACGCCGAAGAAGATGGGCCGCGCCACCTCGTGCGCTGCCTCGCGGATGATGCGAAGGCGCGAGTGCTCGCCGTCGTCCTGTTCGAGGCGGTGTACCATGTTCTCGATCATGACGACCGAGCCGTCTACCACCATGCCGAAGTCGATGGCGCCGAGGCTCATCAGGTTGGCCGCCAGCCCGAACTCGCGCATGCCGATGAAGGCGAACAGCATGGACAGCGGGATGACGGAGGCCACGATGAGCGCGCCCCGGATCTCGCCCAGCAGCAGGAGCAGCACCGCGATGACGAAGAAGCCCCCTTCGATCAGGTTGATCTGGATGGTATCCGTCGTCCGCGCGATCAGCTCGCTCTGGTCGTAAAACTTCTCGACCGTGACGCCCTCGGGCAGTCCCTTTTCGACTTCTTCGAGCCGCGCCTCCACGTCCTGGATTACCTCGCGCCCGTTGCCGCCGCGCAGCATCATCACGATGCCGGTGACGATCTCGCCCTTGCCGTCCTTGGTCACGGCGCCCTGCCGCAGCTGGCGGCCCGGGCGCACCTCGGCCACGTCGCGCAGGTAGACGGGGCGGTCGCCGGTGCGGGTGACGATGACGCGCTCGATGTCGCCCACGTCGCGGATGAGCCCGAAGCCGCGCACGATGTACTGCTCGCGGTTGTGCTCCAGGTAGTTGCCGCCGGAGACGCCGTTGTTGCCCTCCACGGCGTCGATCACCTCCCCGAGCCCGATGCCGTAGGTGCGGAGCTGGTCGGGCTGCGGGATGATCTCGTACTGCTTCACGAAGCCGCCGAACGAGTTGACCTCGGTGACGCCCTTGATGTTTTTGAGCTGCGGCGCGATGAGCCAGTCCTGAATTTCGCGCAGTTCGGTGAGTGAGTAGCCATCGCCCCGGACCACGTACTGGTAGATCTCGCCCAGGGCCGTCGAGATAGGTCCGAGCTGGGGCGTCGAGACGCCGTCGGGCAGCTCTCCGGCGACGCTCTGGATGCGCTGGCTCACCATCTGGCGGGCGAAGTAGATGTCCGTGCCCTCCTCGAACTCGATCGTCACCGCCGAGAGGCCGAACTGCGAGATGGAGCGCACCTCCTTGACGTCCGGCAGCCCGTTCATCGTCGTCTCGATGGGGAAGCTCACGAGGCGCTCGACGTCGTACGGCGAGTAGCGCCCGGCCTTGGTGATGACGAGCACCTGTACCGGCGTCACGTCCGGCAGCGAGTTGATGGGGATGCTGCGCAGGGAGAAGACGCCCCCGGCGGCCATCAGCACCACCAGCGACAGCGCCACGAACTTCTGGCGCAGGCTAAAGTCGATGAGTCGTTTG
>JAAAOL010000313.1 GCA_009908885.1 Bacteroidota bacterium
CCTCGATCCGGCGCCTTGGCAGTCACCACCAGCGCCACCCGTCTTTGACCAGAAGACCGCTAGAAGGTGCACTAGCGCAGCCGCACGACGGTTACGCCCGTCCCGCCCTGGTTCCAGGCGGCATCGTCGAACTCGACCACGTCGGGCGAGGCGCTGAGGTACTCGTGAATGGCCTGACGAAGTGCGCCGGTGCCCTTGCCGTGCAGGATCTCGACGCGGTTCAGCCCGGCGGCGAGGGCTTCGTCGAGGAGACGTTCCACCTTGGGCAGGGCCTCCTCCACGCGGTCGCCGCGCAGGTCGATCTCGGTGCGGGCGCGGAGGCTGGCCAACTCGCTGCCGCCGCTGCCCGTCTGCCGTACGGTCACCTGCTGCTCTCTGGGGCCGCCCACCTTGGTGAGCCGGTCCACGTCCACGCGCATGCGGAGCGGGCCCGCCGTGATGACCGCCTCGCCGTCGTCTAGCTCCAGCACCTCGGCGGCGGTGGAGCCATCGTCGAGCACGACCTGGTCACCCACTTCGAGCGGGCCGCCCGGGGCCGGGGCGCCATCCCCCCCCGGCGAGGTGCGTCGCTGTTGCCGGGCCTCGCGGGCCTCGCGGTCGCGGCGGCGCTCCTCCTGACGCTCTTCGGTCTCGACCCGATCGTCGGCGACCTCTTCTTTGAACGCCTCCAGTTGCTCACGGGCGCGCCTGGTCGCCTCGCGCTCGGCCTGGGCTTCTTTGATCTCGCGGATGGTGCGCTCGACCCGCGCGTTGGCCTCCCCCACGATGCGCTCGGCCTCTTCCAGCGCCTGCTGCCGGATCTTGTCGCGCTCCTTGCGCAGCTTCTCCATCTGCGCGTCATACTGCTGCTTCTCGTGCTCGGCCTGCCGCAGCGTCTCTTCGGTCTCTGCCAGGCGCCGTTCCAGGTCCTGCGTCCGCTGCTCGAAGGTGGTGACGAGGTCTTCGAGGGCGGCGCCCTGCTCGCCGATGAGGGCGCGGGCGCGGTCCAGCACGTCGGCGTCGAGGCCGATGCGCTCGGCGATCTCGAAGGCGTAGGACGAGCCCGGCACGCCCGCCTGAAAGCGATAGGTCGGGCTGAGCGTGGCCTGATCGAACGCCATGGAGCCGTTTTCGACGCCGTCGGTCTCGTGCGCAAAGGCTTTGAGGGCGCCGAGGTGGGTCGTCACGATGGTGCGGGCGCCCGCGGCGGTGAGCCGTTCCAGCACGGCCTGCGCCAGCGCGCCGCCCTGCTCGGGGTCGGTGCCGGTGCCCGCCTCGTCGATGAGCACCATCGAGTTGGGCCCGGCGCGGCGCAGCATCTCCTTCAGGTTGGAGACGTGCGAGCTGAAGGTGGACAGGTCTTCTTCGATGGACTGCTCGTCGCCGATGTCCACGAACAGGTGGTCGAACAGGCTCATGCGCGAGGCGTCGTCGCACGGAATCGGGACACCGTACGCGAGCATCAGCGTGAGGAGGCCGACGGTTTTCATCGCGACGGTCTTGCCGCCCGCGTTCGGGCCGGTGATGACGAGCGTGTGGTAGTCGCCGCCGAGGGCCAGGTCCAGCGGGACGACGTCGCGCGCCTCCTCGCCGCGCTCGCGCTGCCGCTCCACGTGCAGCATCAGCACGGGGTTGCGCGCGTCGTGCAGGTCGATCTCGCCGTCTTCGTTGAGCGCCGGGACGACGGCATCCAGGTCGTTCGCGAGGCGCGCCTTGGCCTGGAGCAAGTCGAACTGGGAGAGCACGCGCACGTTGTCCTGCAGCGCGTCCATCCGCTGGCGCAGGCGCCCCGTCGTGGCCCGGAGGATGCGCTCCACCTCGCGGCGCTCGTCGCTCTGCAGCTCGCGCACCTCGTTGTTGAGATCGAGGCACGCAGCGGGCTCGATGTAGACCGTCTGTCCGCTGCCGGACGTGTCCTGCACGAAGCCTTCGACCTTGCGCTTGGCCTCGGCGCGCACCGGGATGACCATGCGCCCGTTGCGGATGGTGGGCTGCTCCTCGGTGGCATGGCCCGCCTTGATGGCTTTGCGCAGCTCGCTCTGGAGCGTCCGCCGCAGGTCCTCCTGCCGCTGCACGATGAGCCGACGCAGGCGACGCAACTCCGACGAGGCGTCGTCGCGCAAACCGCCGCCCTGCTCGTCGACGATGCTGTCGATGTGCTCCTCCAGGTCCGGCAGCGGCGTGATCGTCGCCGTGCTCTCGGCGAGGTGCGGATATTTGGCCTTCCGCCCCTGGAAATAGGCGCGCAGCAGCCGCAGCGTGATGAGCGCCAGCCGCACCGCCGTCAGGTCGTCCGTGCTGACGTACGCCTCCTCCGGCGCGGCCCGCCGCAGCACGTCGCGCAGGTCCAGCAGGTGATGCAGCGGCACCGGGTCGTCGAACCGGAAGGCCTGCTGCAGCTCGGCTACGCGGTCCAGTTCGGTGCGGAGCCACCCGAGCGTGCGAGCCGGCTGCATGCGGTCGACGCGCTCCTCGCCCAGCGTACTCCGCGTGTAGTCGCGCAGGCGCTCGCGGATGACGTCGAAGCCCAGCTTGGAAGCAGCCGAGGACGGCGTGATGGTCATGGAGTGCGGTCGGCAGTGAATGATCGGGGCACGGAATGTCCTGTGCCGCCGTTTATACGGACCCGTACAGGCGTTGCTTCGAGGGACGAGGGAAGAGCGAAAGGGAAAGGGGTGCTCGTTCTCTGCCCTCCTACCTCTTCCCCCTTCTCATCGTCAGACTATCCGTTCTCCACGCCCAGCGTCGAATGGTCGCCCACGTTGGCGCGGCGCGGCGTGCCCCACACCTCGGCGTGGCGTCCCACGAGCGAGTCGGTCAGCATGGCGTTGTGCACCTGCGCCTCGGCGAAGACGATGCTCTCGCGCACGATGGAGCCCTGCACCTCGGCCCCCGCCTCGATGGACACGTTCGGGCCGACGATGGAGTCGGTGATCACCGCGCCCGGCCCGATGTAGACGGGATCGTGGACGATGCTGTTGGTGACCGTGCCGTGGTGCAGGTCGTCGTGCTCCTTGGTCAGGATGTGCTTCGTGGTGTGCATCAGCGCCGGGATGGTGCCGCAGTCCAGCCACTCGGTCACCGAGGCCGTCTTGAAGACGGCGCCGTCCTGCAACATGCCGTCCAGGGCGTCCGTGAGTTGATATTCGCCCCCCTTGCCGCGCTGGTCGCGCTCGATCAAAGTGTCGATCTCGCCG
>JAAAOL010000528.1 GCA_009908885.1 Bacteroidota bacterium
GTGCAATGGATAAGCTGGCCGGGACGGAGCGCCTGCGCGAGCTGCTGACGACGGGGGCGTCGCCCGAAGCGATCATCGCAGCGTGGCAGGCCGAGGTCGACGCCTTCGAGCAGCGCCGCACGCCGTACCTGCTGTACTGAGAGAAAAGGGACGTGCCGATGCTGACCTACGCCTCGGAAGAGGCCTCGCTGCGCTTCGGGCGCCAGAGGATGGCGTAGATGATCTCCAGGTAGCCGCCGAGCAGCAGGAGCGGCGCGACGTAGAGCGAGAGGAAGCCGTCGACCGCGTTCTCGATGCGCATGATGGCAAACCCGATGACGATCGCTGCGACGCCGAGGCTGAGCAGCATATAGTTGCGCCGGTCGAAGACCATCGTGTCTCCCCGACGCGGGGAATTCGACGACTTCGAGGAGCGTTTCCTGGACTTGGCCATGGGTACCGGAAGAAGCGTCGGAGAGGATCGACCGCGCCTTCCCAAACCGAATGCCGTTTGCCAGGTTCCACATAGCTGCGCCTCGCCCTTCGCCCTCCACCGATGCCTTCCTTCCGCCGATGCCGACCTTCCTGACCCGCGCTGTATCGGTCGCCTCTGCCCTCGCGCTGGCCGTCCTGCTGTTCGCCTCGCCGGAGCGCGGTGCCCCGTCGTCGGACCTGGAGGCCGCCATCGACGAGATCATCACCGATGATGAGATCGCCCCGGCCCTCTGGGGGCTTTACGTGCAGGACCCTGCCACCGGCGAGGTGCTCCTCCAGCACAACGCCGACCTGCCGATGCTGCCCGCCTCGAACCAGAAGCTGCTTACCGCCGCCGCCGCGCTGCGCGCCCTCGGTCCGGACTACCGGTTCCAGACGCACCTGCTGCACGCCGGCCCCCGCGCCGACAGCGTGTTGCGGGGCGATCTCCTTCTCCGAGGCGCTGGCGACCCGACCTTCGGCAGCCGCGCCGCCGTCGGCCCGGACCCGCTCCACGCCTGGGCTCGCCAACTGGCTGAGGACGGCATCACCCGCATCGAAGGACGACTGATCGGCTGGGACGACGTGTTCGCAGACGCGCCGTACGCGCCGGGCTGGGACGTCAGCTTCCTGGGACGCGAAGACTGGGCCGCGGCCGCAGGCGGCCTCTCCTACCGGGACAACCTGGTCGAGCTCAAGATCGACGCGGCCACGCCGGGCGCGCCGCCCACGATCACCGCCGACCCGCCCGGCTACCTCGCCGTCCGCAACACGGTGCAGACGAGCAGCCGACGCCGGGGGCGCCTGCCGCGCGTGCAGCGACCCCTCGGGAGCGACTCACTGACGCTCTACGGCACCGCGCCGCACACGTACCGGGGCACCTACACGCTGCCCGTCCACGACCCGACGGCCTTCACGCTCCACAGCTTCGCCCACGCCCTCCGCGAGGCGGGCATCACCGTCGATGCTACCCTCCGAGACGCCGACGCCCTCGACGAGACGCCGCCGATCGACGACGCTGAGGTGCTGGCCGTCCACCAGTCGCCGCCGCTGCGTGCCCTGCTGCCCGTCATCAACAAGAAAAGCGACAACTTCTACGCCGAGCAGGTCTTCCGCGCTATGGGCTA
Organism: Bacteroidota bacterium; assembly: GCA_009908885.1. Taxonomy (GTDB): domain Bacteria; phylum Bacteroidota; class Rhodothermia; order Rhodothermales; family JAAAOL01; genus JAAAOL01. The sequence goes on from JAAAOL010000528.1 coordinate 1,581, forward strand.
CGGCGGAACGGCCCGCGCAGGCGCCCGTCGCCTCCGCGCCGAACTCGACCGCCTCGGGGTGCCGCTGCGGGGGCTGGCGATCTATGACGGCTCCGGGCTCTCCCGTAAGAACTACGTGACGCCGCGCGCGCTCGGCACCCTTCTCGCGCAGATGCACCAGGACAGCGTGTTCGTCCGATCCCTTCCTCAGGGCGGCGAGGACGAGACGACGCTGGAATACCGCCTGGTGGACGTGCCCGTCCGGGCCAAGACCGGCTCGCTGCAGGCGGTGCGAACGCTCAGTGGCTACCTGGCGCGGCCGGACGACACGCCTGTCGCCTTCGTGATCCTGGTGAACAATTACAGCGGCTCGTCCTACCGCGTCATGGAAGCGATCGACGCGGTGGTGGGCGTCCTCACCGGCGCTGCGCCCCCGCAATGAGTTGCGCGCGCCGCTCGCCCGCCCTACCTTTCGCCTGACCGTCTGCCGCTACCTTCGCCTCCGCCTATGCCCCTGCTCCTGCGCCGCGTGCTCATCGGGCTGCTCGTCGTAGCGCTGCAGTGGCTCGTGCTGGGCCGCCTCCGCCTCTGGGGCGCCTACCCGGACGCCGTCCTGCTGTTCGTGGCCTGGGTGGGCCTGCGCGACGGTCGACTCTCCGGCTCGGTGACGGGCTTCGGGCTGGGCCTGCTGATGGATGCCATCTATGGCACGTGGGGCATCCAGATGCTCGTCAAGACCGTCATCGGCTTCCTGATCGGCCTCTTTCCGGCGGACGAGCGCGAGTCGCTGCTCATCCTGCCGCAGCAGGCCTTCCTCGGCGCCCTCGTGATCGCCCTCCTGCACAACGGCCTGCTCGTCATCTTCCTGGCCCTGCAGTCCGGCACGCGCACGTCCTTTCTGATCTCGGCGCTCTGGATCGGCTCGGCGCTCTACACCAGCATCGTCGGCACCATCGCCTCCCTCTTCTCGACGCGGTGATGGCGTAGTTCGAAGTGCGAAGTGCGAAGTGCGAAAGCGGAAGCATTCGGAACACTCGTACCGATTCCGTCTGGTCCTGTCAAGATAGCCGGAATTCGTTTCGTGATGCGTGTTGCGGGTTGTGGGTTGCCGGAACCACACGTCTCATACTGATTCAGATTGTTGATGTCCGGATCCTGGTGTCGCCTGTCATGGTGCGTGGTCCGTGGTGCGTGATGGGAAAGGGCCATCGCTCCATCAGCGCTTTTTCACGCATCACGTAATACGCATCACGTTCTCAGCTATACGGACATCGTCAAACGAAAACGGTATCAGTTATACCAACTCCGGTTAATCCGTTGTGGCATGGCGGTGTTGCTTGAGAACACATCCCCCTGTCTCACCCCGAGGGTACTTGCTTCGCAGCGCTCCGCTACGCTCCGTGCCTTCCCCCTTCGCGAAGGGGGATCCGAGGGGGATGGGCCTCTGGTCAAGGGCTTGCTGAAACGACAACTCCACAAGCGGATTTGGTATTATACTGATTCGGCGTGTTGATGTCTGGATCCTGATGTCGCCTGTCGTGGACCGTGGTGCGTGGTCCGTGGTTCGTGATGGGCATAGGCTATCGCTCCAGCACCGCATGTTCACGCAATAC
>JAAAOL010000393.1 GCA_009908885.1 Bacteroidota bacterium
GGCATCGACGTAGGGGACCTCCGAGAGGGCCGACCGCTTCGGCGAAGGCATCTTCTGCTCGACCGTGAGCCCCCGAAGCACGCCCAGCGGCACGGCACAGATCGCGCGGTCGGCCTCATACGTCTCGGCCCGATCGGTCCGCTCGGCGGTCACCTCCACGCCCTGACCGGTGTGGCGGATGCCAGTGACCTCTACGCCATAGTGCATTGAGGGCCCGAGCCGATCGGCCATGGCCGTCGGCAGACGGTCGTTGCCGCCCTTCAGGACGAAGGGCGCCCCGCCAAAGAAGAGCCCGAACTCCGCGAGGGCTGAAGAGAGCGTCGACGTCTGCTCGATCCGCGCGCCAAAGAACTGCGTGTCGGCGATGAGCGCGACGGCGGCCTCGCTCGCGCCCTGCTCGCGCAGGTAGTCGGCCAGGGATATCTCATCGAGGCCCGACAGGGGCGGCTCGCCCCAGGTGCTGGGCTCTGCGATTTGCTCTGGAAGGGTGCCGAAGAGATACGTTTTCATGAGCCCCATCGGCCCGAGCCCCTGCTCCTCGCCGGGCAGATCGTATGGCCAGTCGGTGGGCTGGTTGCCACCGGCCGCAAAGCGCTCGCCGTTCAGGTGGTAGAGGGTGGGAAGATCCGGCCGTGCCCAGGGAGTGCGTTCTAGCCCAAGCGCGTCGATGTAGCGATTCGCCTCGGTGTACGCCTGGGAGAAGGCCGCGGCGCCGGCATCGGCGAAGAGGCCGGAGGCGAAGGGCTCTCGAAGCGTGCGAACGCGCCCGCCGGGACGAGCCTTGGCCTCCAGCACGGTGACGTCGTGGCCGGCAGCGTCCAGCTCCCACGCGGCGGCCAGCCCCGCCAGCCCTGCGCCGATGACGAGGACCCTGCTTTGGACGCTGCCCGGGCGCCGCTGCGGAAGCGGATCGGGCGAGGCGGCTTGAAGCGGTGCGGTTTCATCGGTAAAGAGATGAGTGAAGGGGCTACTGGCCAATGGCGCGGCGGCGCCTAGCGCGGCCAGTCCCTGGACGAAGGTACGCCGGGAGATGGTCGTGTCTTGCGTATCCATGGTCATCGATGCGTCAGTTTAGTTCGAATGAGAAGTGCTTTGGTCCTCTGTCAACGAGCGCCGTGCGCGTGGACGACCTTTTTCCGCAGTCCCCGCGCAGAGGCCGGCGGTCGAATGGCTTCGGGGGCTCATCCCCATCCGAGCTGGCGCATCGCGTGGGGCGCGTTCCAGATCTTGGTGACGTGCTCGATTGCGCCGCCGCGAAAGTCCATCCGGTAGGCGTACTCCGACTCAACGCTCCGGCCCGTCGGGGGCACGGGGCCGCCTTCGCCGGTGTGCGTGCCGCGCAGCACCGCGCATACGCAGACGTTGCCGCGCTCTTCGTCCACCGCGAGGGACGTGACCTCGTACTCGATATCCGGCATGGCCTCGTACTGCGCCTGCATCCACCCCGTGTATTCTTGCACGGTATCGATGTCGCGCAGCGGCGCGGCCTGGGCCGAAAAGGAGGCGTCGGGGTGGCAGTACTCCCGGCAGGCCTCCCATCCCTCGCCGGACTCGCAGGCGTGGAAGAAGGCTTCAGCCGTGTCGAGCATTGCGCTGGTGGTTTCTTGTGTCATGCTCATGGTTTTTCCTCCGTGGTTATGTGAAAGAAGAAGCGAAGGTGTGCTGCGTCTCTTTGCTTTGCGACGTGCCTGTCGCCGACGCGTCACGATCCCTTTGGAGGAAGGGGTTCCCCCTTGAGCGAGGTGCTCGGCGTATTCTTAATCGCACACCGAGTCAGAAATCGCATTCCTCCGCTGGGTCAGCGCGGGGAAGCGAAGAACTCACTTGATGGTGAACGTCCGTACAGTGTCCTGCTGCCCGTGAAGCACCCATGCGTAGCGACCCGGCTCGAGGTCCAGTTCTGTGTAGGCCGTCTTGCCGGGGGCCACGTACTCCAATCCGCCCAGAAACTCGACGGGCGGGGGGTCTCGAGCAGGTCCGCCTGCTGCAGCGCCTCCACGTCGGCGTCGGATTCGATGCGTGCAAGCAGGGCCGACCAGTAGAAGTCCTCCTGCTCGCCGGAGGACGCCTCGACGTGGTAGGCCACGGTCTGCGTGCCCGCTCGCATGGACCCCTCGCTCGTGACCTCGTGGCCGGCGGCGCGCATCACGACGTCGGGCTCGGGCGGCGAGGCGCCCGAGTTCTCTTCCGTCGCGGTGATGGGCCGAGACATACCCTGACTGGCATGCGTTCGGCCGCTTGGCGACCGCAGGATACAGGCCATCACGTAGGTGCCCGGCTCCACCTTCACCGTCGTCTGCGTCGTGCGACCCGGTGCGAGGTTGGGCACGCCTCCCCCGAATGAGCCGAACACGTGCTGGTCTACCCAGTCGGGAACGATTCGCGCGGCGGCGTGCTCGAAGTCCGTCGTGTCCATCTCGCCGGCCGCGAGCAGTTGTTGGAGGCTGTCGTACGGCTGGGCGAAGGCGTGGAGAAACTCCACATAGGTGCGACCCTCGGGCAGCCGGTCCAGCTGGAAGTAGTGCGCCTCCTCGCCCTCGTTGGCCATGCGGAAGGTCAGCCACCCGGAGGGGATCGTGTCGGGCGCCTGGAAGGCGTAGTCCACGGCCGTCACGTCGATCACGGGCGGGGCGTCGTCAGCATCGCCTCCGACGCCGACCTCTGTTTGACAGGCGGTCAGCCCCGCAGCCAGCACGAGGGCTGCGATGAGAAACCCAAGAGACCGTCGAAGGGATGAGTGTGCGAGCGAGCCGCGAGAGTGGATGAGATCTTTATTGCCCATCGCGTCAGATCGGTTGTGGTTGTGTGGAAAAGAAGCGAAGGGTGCGGCGTCTTCTTACTAAAGCACGACGCCTGCTAATGCGGACACGTGTCTCTCGTTCGTGATAGGAATTCGCGCCGGTACACCTCTCAAAGGGCACTGTGGAGGTCGGTCGGCGGGGTGGCAGTACTGCTTGCAGGCCTCCCATCCCTCGCCGGACTCGCAGGCATGGAAGAACGCTGCGGCGGTGTCGAGCAGGTCCGTCGCTTCGTCTTGCATCGTGTCCATCGTTCTGTTCTGTGGTTGTGAAGAGTAGTGGTGATCCTGCAATTTTCTGTTCACCGGATTCAAGGGGAGGCGTCCGTTCGTGCTATTCCACACTCGCCACACTCGCCACACTCGCCAC
>JAAAOL010000010.1 GCA_009908885.1 Bacteroidota bacterium
CGGCATGGAGCATCACTCCAACATCGTGCCCTGGCAGATGCTGTGCGAGCAGCAGGGCGCCCGCCTCCGCGTCATCCCGATCGACGACCGGGGCGAGGTCGACCTCGACGCCTACCGGGAGCTGCTGACCGAGCGCACCAAGCTGGTCGCCCTCGTGCACATCTCCAACGCGCTCGGCACCATCAATCCCGTCGAGCGCATGATCGACGCGGCGCACGACCGCGGCATCCCGGTGCTGCTCGACGGCGCGCAGGCGGTGCCGCATCAGCGGGTGGACGTGCAGGCGCTGGACGCCGACTTCTACTGCTTCTCCGGCCACAAGATGTTCGGCCCGACGGGCGTGGGCATCCTGTACGGCAAGGAGGCGCACCTGGAGGTCATGCCCCCCTACCAGGGTGGCGGCGACATGATCGAGCGCGTCACGTTCGAGCGAACGACCTACGACCGGCTGCCCCACAAGTTCGAGGCAGGCACGCCCCACATCGCGGGCGGCCTCGGCCTCGCGGCGGCGGCGGACTTCATGACCGGCCTGGGCCACGACGCCATCCAGGCCCACGAGGATGCGCTGCTGGCGTACGCGACGGACCAGCTTGAGGCGATCGACGGCCTCCGGCTCGTCGGCACCGCCACGAACAAAGCCAGCGTCCTGTCTTTCGTGCTCGATGGCGTGCACCCGTACGACGCGGGCACGCTGCTGGACCGCCACGGCATCGCCGTGCGGACGGGCCACCACTGCACACAGCCGCTGATGGATCGCTTCGGGCTGGAAGGCACGATCCGCGCCTCCCTCGCCCTCTACAATACGCGCGAGGACGTGGATGCGCTGGTCGACGCCCTCCATACGCTGCGATCCACGATGGCATCGACCGAAGAGACTTCGACCGCGCCTGCCCCGGCGGTGGCTGTCGACGAGACGGTCGAGGAGCGGATGCAGGAGGTGATCGACGAGTTCACCTTCCTGGACGACCTGAACCTGCGCCGCGAGCACCTGATGGACCTCGGCGCCGCGCTGCCCGCTCTGGACGAGCAGTACCGGACGGACGACTACCGCATCCACGGGTGTCAGTCGAAGGTCTGGCTGCACGCCGAAGAGCGCGACGGGCGCGTCCGCTTCCAGGCCGACAGCAACGCCATGATCACGAAGGGCCTCATCGCCCTCCTGGTGCGGGTGCTGGACGGGCAGCCGCCGCAGGCCATCCTGAACGCCGACCTCGACCGGTTCCTCGAAGACATCGGCATGGAGCACCTGATCTCCGCCAATCGCAAGAACGGCCTCGCCGCCATGATCAAACAGATCAAGCTCTACGCCCTCGCGCTCGACAACGCCGCCTCCGCTTGATTTCAGACTTCACTCGAACAGCACGCCCGATTTTGCTCCATGACTGACGCCCCCGAGCACACCAGCCTCATCAACGAGACGGACGACGACGAGGTGATCGACCGCGCCGTCGCCGCGATGCGCGAGGTGTACGATCCCGAGATTCCGGTCAACATCTTCGACCTCGGCCTCATCTACCTCCTCCACGTCGACGCCGACCGGAAGGCGTTCGTGCGCATGACGCTGACCGCGCCCAACTGCCCCGCAGCAGGTATCCTGCCCGGCCAGGTCGAGTCCGCCGTCGGCATGACGGACGGCATCGAGGACGTCGAATTGGAACTCACGTTCGATCCGCCCTTCACGCCCGACATGATGTCGGACGAGGCCAGGCTGAGCCTCGGCTTTATGTAATCGACCTTCCCCTTCTGTGCAGCACGCTCAAACCATAGCGATGGCCCGCAGCCTGCTGGCCGAGGGGCGCGCGACGGATGTGGCCCGCATGCTGGAGCCGCTCCTCGCCCCCCTGCCCGACGCCGCCCACGCGGCGGATGCGGGACAGGTGCACGTGCGCTGCCTGCTCGCCCGGGTCCGCCTGCTTCGGAGCGGCGACGCCACCGGAGCGATGACGCTGCTGGCGCCCTTCGAGCCGTGGGAGGTCCGCAATCACCTGGACGCCTCCCAGCGGGCCGAAGTGAGCCTATGGCTGGGCTGGACGCGCGCCTGGCAGAACGCAACGACGTTCGACGATGCGCGGGCGCTCAACCTGCTGGACGAGGCGCAGCGTATCTTCAAGGACACCCTCGACACGGACGGCCGCTGCTGGACGCTGCTGGGGCAGGCGCAGGCGTACCTCACGATCGACGAGTATTCGCTGATGCTGCGCGCGCTGGAAGGCGCCGCCCCGCTGCAGGAGAAGGGCGACGACGCCGAGGCCGCGCTCTGGCTGCATGACCGCAGTGCGTTGGGCGAGCGATTCCGCGGACGCTACGCCCGAGCCCAGGACCACATCGACGCGCTCCGCGCCGCCGCCGATGCCTGCGACGACCCGTTCGCGCTGGGCCGCGCGGATGCCTACCAGGCCTCGCTCGACCTGCTGCTGGGCCGCTCGCCCGACGATGTCGTCGAGACGGCGACGACCGCGATCGCCCGCCTCACGCGCACCGCCGAGCATCCATGCTATGCGCTCCTGGCGGCCACACGCGACCGCATCAAAGCATTGCACCGCCGCGGCGACTGGGACGAGGCAGACCGCCTCATCACCGAAGGACTGGATCAGCTGGAATCCTTGCCGACAGCTCGGGGCCATCTGCTTTTGGAACGCGCCCGCCTCGCGCTCCACCGCGGCCAGCTGGAAGAGGTCGACCGGCTAGCGCACGACGTAGAGCGCCAGACCGACCGCTTGCAGCATCGCCTGCTGGCCTCGCGCGTGGCCCTCTTGCGGAGTGAACACGCCGTACGACAACGCCGCTCGTCGGACGCACAGCACCACGCCGAGCGCGCCCTCCAGCGGGCCCAGGAAACCGGGCATCGCGGGCAGCAGCTCCGCGCGCTGTTGCAATGCGCGACCGTCCGCGTGCACCGGCACGACCTGGACGCCGCCCGCCAGCGCCTCGCCGAGACCGACGCGTACAGCGACTACTTCAGCATCCTCCCCTTCGCGGCCCGGCGCTTCCGGACCTGCGCGCTGCTGGCCGAGGCCGACGGCTTCCAGCACGACGCCCGCTCTTACTGGACGCAGTCCCTCTCCGCCTGGTCGCTCAGCGGCGACGTCTATCGGACGGCTCAGGTGCAACTGGCCCTCGCCCGGCTCGATCGGGACCGCGATCCCGTACAGGCGCGCACGCTGCTCGAATCGGCGACCCTCACCTTCAACCGCCTGCAAGCCCGCACGGAACTGGCCGAGGCGCAAACGCTGCTCGACGTCTGGCCGCCGGACGCCAACGTGACGCCCCGGACGCAGGAGACCACCATCGGCGCCTCCCTGGCCCGCGCTGCCGTCTCCGTCGACCTCGTCGCAGAGGCGTGGCTGCAGGCCGCCGAACAGCTCCTGCCCGACCGATGGCTCGCCGTCTACCGGCGGGATGCCGAGGGTATCTGGACCCGCGTGCACGAACACGGCGCACCGCCTGACGCGATCCACTTCCCCAGCGGGGTCCGCTGGAAGGAGCACGTCGACGGGGTCGAGTGGGTCCGGCTGCACCCGGACGCGCCCGCCTTCTACTTCGGTGTGGCCCGCCCGCAGCGCCGCGATCCGGCCTGGGAGGTCGCCCTGAACCGGATGCGCCCGTGGCTGCCCGTGGCCTCGCTCGCCTTCGACCATGCCCTGCTGCGCCGTCAGATGCCCGAGGCGACCAGCGGCGAAGTAGCGGATCGCCCGCCCTCCTCCCTGCCGCTTGAGGAGTTCGTCTATGCCAGCCCGGCCATGCACGACGTCGTCCAGCGCGTCTTACGCATACGGTCGAGCCACAGCCCGGTGCTCATCACCGGCGAGCGCGGCACCGGGAAGGGCGAGATCGCCCGCGCCATTCACGCCACGAGCACCCGTAAGGACGCGCCGTTCCAGCGCTTCACCTGCGCCAACGTCCCGCCGGACCTCATCACATGCGAGCTGTTCGGCTGCGTCGAGTCGAACGATCCGGCCACCCTCAAACATGACGGCACGCTCGCGAAGGCCGACGGCGGGACGGTCTTCTTGGACGAAGTGGCGGACTTGCCCCTGAACGTGCAGAAAAAGCTGCTCAGCGTGATCCGCACGGGGGACGCCTATCCCGTGGACGCCGTCCACCCGCAGGCGCTCAACGTCCGCCTCGTCGCCTCCACCCGGCAGGACCTGGAAGCGCTCATCCGCGACGGCCAGTTTGACGAGGAATTGTACTACCGGCTACACACCATCACACTCCACGTGCCGCCCCTGCGCGAGCGACGCGAAGAAATCCCTCTGCTGGCCCGCCATTTCCTGGACCGGCTGCGCCCCGACGGCATGCCCCGCCCGACGCTCACCAATCAGGCGATGCAGGCGCTGCTGCACTACGACTGGCCCGGCAACGTGCGGCAACTTCGCAACGAGATCGAGCGGGCGCTCGTGTTCGTCGGCAACGAGCCCGCCCCGATCATCGACCGCAGCGACTTCTCGGAGGCGATTGCGGAGTCGCACGCGCGACAGCATGATGGCTCCGTGCAGGTCGACGAACGCATCCTCTCGCCCGAAGTGGACCTGAACGACGTGCTCGCCGGGACGGAAAAGACGCTCATCGAGCGCGTGCTGGCCGAACACGACGGGCACGTCACCGCCTCTGCCGAGGCGCTCGGCCTCAGCCGGCAGGGCCTCTACAAAAAGATGAAGCGGCTCGGGATCGACCCGTCCGCCTTCCAGCGAGACACCTCGACCGCGGCCACGACCTCGTAGCCCGCTCTCCGACCGACAGCCTTCTCATCGCCTGCGCCCCCATGTCTAGCGCCAACGACACGCCGCCCTCGTCCATCCGGCTCGACCATGCCTCGGTCATGACCAAGCACCTCGACCGGGCGATCCGCTTCTACGTCGATCTCCTCGGCCTTTCCCTGCGCACCATCGAGGACGACCCGATCCGCACGGGCCGCCGTCGCGCCATGCTGACCGACGATGCCCAGAATGACGTCATCGAACTCATCGAGATGACGGATCTGGACCATAAGACCATTCCCGGGCAGGGCGGCATCCACCACATCGGCTTCCGGCTGCCCGTGCGCGACTGGCACTCGCTCCGCACCCGCCTCGATGCAGAGAGTTACCCCTATCAGGAAACGAACGGCTGCCTCTTCATCCGTGATGCCGACGGGCTCGTCCTGGAAATCGAGCAGGATGGCTCGTAGCAGGGCGCTTCACCACCGTCTCCCTACCAACTCGCCGATGCGCCGCCGCCGCTGAACGAGCCGCCGCCCCCGCTGAAGCTGCTGCTGCTGGAGTAGCTGCTCCCACTCGAATAGCTGCTGTACGAGCTCCCCCCCGAGGAGCTGTATCCGGAGCTGGGCGACCACGACGTGCCTCCAGCCCCCTTGCCTCGGGAGCTGCCCATGATGAAAAAGATGACGTGGAGGATGAGAACACTGATGAACACGGCGATCCCGATATCCATATCGCCGAAGCCCGAGCCGACCAGCCAGCCCACCAGTCCGTAGGGGATCAACAATCCGGCGAAGAGCCCCCATCGCCGGGCGCGTCCGCGGGTGCTCATGCCCAGCATGGCCGAGGCGATGACGAGCAAGCCGGACAGAATGAAGCCCAGGAGGGCCCGAAACTCATCTCCCTGTTCCGCAGCGGTCGCCTCCACGGGCGGCGGCGTGTAGGTCCCCTCCAGCGCACCCACGACCGCGACCGCCCCGGCTTCGATGCCGCCCTCGTAGTCCCCGCTCCGGAAGTGGGGCACCATCTCGTGACGCAAGATGCGACTCGCCACCACGTCCGGGAGCGCGCCCTCCAGCCCCGTCCCTACCTCGATGCGAGCGGCCCGATCTGCCGGGGCGACGAGGATCAGCGCACCGTTGTCGAACGTCGCCGTGCCGAGTTGCCAGGTCTCCGCCACCCGGAGGGCGTACTGCTCCACCGGCACCCCGTCCAGGGTCGGCACCGTCAGGATGGCGACCTGGTTGGACGTAGTGTCTTCGTGCGCGGCCAGCAGCGCCGTCAACGACCGCTCGACGGTGGGCGAGAGGACCTCCGCCTGATCGACGACGCGCCCGGTCAGCGTGGGCACCTCCGATTGCCCCCACGCCGGGACGGTCATCAGCAGGCCGACGAGAATACATGCCGTCAGTGTACGCACGACTCACTCCCCCACAGGTTATACTGATTCAGCGTGTTGATGTCCGGATCTTGTGTCGCCTGTCGTGGTGCGTGATGGGCACGGGCCCATCGGCTCCATCAGCGCATTTGCACGCATCACGCAACACAGCTTGTCCCGACACCCTGTCGGGGAAACACGTACCCCAAAGCCATCCGGACATCGCCAGGCGAAAACGGTATTACCAGCTTCCCGATGCACCGCCCCCGCCGAACGATCCGCCCCCGCCGCTAAAGCTGCTGCTGGAGAAGCTACTTCCGCTCGACCAGCTGGAGGAGCCGCTGCTTCCCGACGAGAACGACCCCCCTCGGAAGCCTTTGACCTCTCCCGCTTCTATTTTCTTGCGTAGCCGCTTCACGAACGGAAGGCGCGCTGCCCCCCAGTAGACGATGGTGTACAGCGCCAGGACGATCACCGCGCCCCAGAAGCTCCCCGTGACAAAGCCGCCACCGACGGCGAAAAAGGCGAACAGAAAGAAGTACATGAACCAGCGCATGGGCCCATCGACCGTCAGCACGCTCAGGATGACGAAGAGCGACGGGACGGACATGAACAGAAGCCCGAAGAGCATCATCGGGAAGCGATCCGGGGTCGGCGAATAGTCCGACACCGGAGGCGCGTAGGTGCCCTCCAGTGCGCCGACGACGGCTCGGGTCCCGGCCAGCACGCCCGCATCATAGTTCCCCTCGCGGAAGTGCGGCACGACCTCGTGGCGGATGATGCGGCTCGCCGTCACGTCGGGCAGCGGCCCTTCCAGCCCGAGCCCAACCTCGATGCGCAACTCGCGCTCCGTCGGGGCGACCAGAAACAGCACGCCATTGTCTCGCTCGGCCGTGCCCAGCCCCCAGGTTTCGGCCACGTCCAGCGAGTAAGACTCGATGGGCTGCCCCTCCAGCGAAGACACCGTCAGGACAGCGACCTGGTTGGACGTCGAGTCCTCGTGCGCGGCCAGCAGCGCCGTCAGGGTACGCTCGGTGGTGGACGAGAGAATATCGGCGTCGTCCACCACGCGCCCGGTGAGCGACGGGACGGTGGGCTGAGCGACACCGACGCCCGGACGAATGAGCACCAAGAGGCCGACCAGCAGCAGGAGGCCGAGGCGTGTCGAGGGCTTACTCGGCATCGCGCTCCTCCCGGCGCCGTACGCGCACGCGGTCCGACAGCTCGTTTGGATCATCCTCCTGCACCCCAATGCCGCGACGCGCCAGCAGCTGCCCGCACTCGTCGATCGCCTGCACGAGCCCGTCCGCCAGCCGATCGTCGCGGATCGCTTCCCGGAGATGCTCGACGATCGAGACCCATGCCTCGGGCTGCACGTGCTGGTTGATGCCCGTGTCGCCCAGCACCTCGATGTGATGCTCGAACAGCGAGATGAAGATGAGGATGCCTGTCCGGTCGCGCGTGTCGAAGACTTCTTCTTCGACGAAGGCCTGCATGGCCCGGCGGTGGACGGTCTCCTCGATCAGCGCCCGTCCGGCGAGCCAGCGTTGCAGCGGCGGGCTGATGGCGACGAGGCCCGCTCCCAGCGTCCCGGCGATGAGGGTGAGCAACGTGCTTCCCCAGCTCGCGTAGAGCCAGGACAGCCCCCAGCCGTCGTACACTTGCATGACGATCAGCGCGACGCCAAGGACGGTGACCGCTGCCCCGGCCGCCCCGCGCCAGATCGCGACGTCATACGGGCCGCTGCGGTTAAGGATGAAGGGGACGATCTCTCCGGCGGTGTTGCCCTCGGCGGCCTCGACGGCGGCACGAAGACGTTCCCGCTCGGTGTCAGAAAAGAGTGGCTGCATGATCAATTCGGTACATACGTGGCCCTGGTGAGTCCTCCCGTCGCAAACGACGGATGGACGTGCGTGTGCGAGCCACAATATGCAAAAAGACGTGCTTTCCTGCTGCCCCGTGGTTCAGCGCCTCAAACAGCCGTACAACGCCGATCAGTCTTCCTCGAAGTGCAGCAGCAGATCCCCCGAGGCGTCGTACAGCAACAGGTCGTCGCCCCGCTGGCGGTAGGCGTCGACGCGCAGCAGGTTGTCGAAGTAGACGGACTCCAGCGAGCCCTCCCCGCAGAACACGCGTGAAGCGGCCAGATCGCGGATCGACAGGCCGCCGTCGCGATAGAGACGGAACGTAGCGCTGTACGTGTTGCAATCGGCCCGCCCTTCCAGCTCGTCGTCCGAGGCGAAGTGCAGGGTGTAGCCGCGCCGAATCGTGTAGGACCGGTCGCCGTCGACGAGGAGGATGAGGTGCCAGTCCCGCTCGTCGAAGACGTCATGGAACCCGAAGTCGACGTCGTCATCGACGATGACGAGGCATCCTGCGAGGGCCAGCGCGCTAACGAGGACGAAGGAACGAACAATCCACCGAGTGAGCCAGAGACGCATAGTCCGAGAGGGATAAAGGAAACATCGCCGCGCATCTACTGCTACAGCCGCCCGGTCCGGTCTCCTGGTAACGCCCGCGCTGCTGACCGGTCAGGGGCGGCTCGGTGGCGCACCCTGCGGCGCCTCCTGCATGGTTTGCAGGGCATCAGCGGCCCGCTGGTAGTACGGCGATTCAGGATCGTCCACGATCTGCTGCACGAGCTGGAATTGCTCCTCGGCTTTCGCGGAGCGCCCGATCATGGCGAGCATGACGCCGTAGTTGAACCGCGCGGGGACGTGGGTCGAGTCCTGGTCGAGGACGGCGGTAATCTCTTCGACGCCGCGCATCGGGTTGTTCGTGTTGAGGTAGGCCACGGCCATGTCGGTGCGCGCGTCCAGGTTGCCCGGCTCGATGGCCATGACCTCGCTGTACGCGGCGATGGACTGCTCGGCAATCTGAGCGCGGCGCGCCTGGTCATCGACCGTCATCATCCAGTCGTAGTACAGGTTGCCCGCGTGGCGCCAGGCAGCCGCCGTGTTCTGCAACTCGGCCAGCCGCTGCTGCTCCACGGCGGCCAGGTCCAGGCGTCCGGCCCCGGCGAGCAGTCGCACGAGGTCGGCCAGCAACGTCTCCCGCTCGGCCCCCGTCGCGGCCTCGATCTGGGAGCGCAGGTCGTCGGCCCGGCTGGCGAGCTGCTCCGGAAGCGGCTCCTGATTCACGGCGGGCGGCGCGTCCGGGGTCGTCTCGGTCGTCGTCGCCGTCGCGGCGTCGGACGTGGCGGGTGCCGAGGGCTGGTTGCTGATGGCGGAAATCATGAAGAGCACGACGACGAGCAGCGCGCCGGCCCCCACGATGATGCCCACCTGGCGGTTGACGGCCTTCTGCTCGTCGTCGGAATCGTCGTTCGCCTCGACCTCGTCCGCCACGACGGCGCTCGACGGCTTCGCAGTCTCCGTCGACGGCTCTTGCGATGCCGCTTCTTCCGGTTCTTCCGGCAACTCCGCCTTTCGCGTGCCGGGGGGCGGACTCGCGACGACGTCGGTCTGCAGCCGCGTCCCGCACCGGCTGCAGAAGTTGGCATCCGCCGGATTTTTCCAGCCGCACTGATTGCAGAAGATGCCCTCGGATGCTGACGGTGAGGGCGCGGAGGAGTCGGAAGCGGCCTCCGAGGGTGTCGTTTCAGCAGGCTTTTCCGGCGAGGCATCGGCCTCTGCCGATATGGCCTCGGCATCGTCCTCGGGCACCGGCGTGCCGCACAGATCACAACGCGCCGCCCCCGGGGCGAGGCGCGCTCCACAACTCGGACAGGCAGACTGGTTCGAGGTAGCCATGAAAAGGAGTAAAGGTTGTAGGTCGAGGTCGGTCGATCCGGCGGCGGGCAGTCGGCAGTCCCGCGTCGAGACGCGCTCCGGCTCACGGGGAAAGCACGTGGCAGGCTACTGGCGTTCCTTCGCGCTGGCGTCCACGATGTCGCGGAATTCCTGGGACGGGCGGAAGACGGGCACGTAGCGCTCGTCGATCTCCATCAGCTCCTGCGTCTGCGGGTTGCGAGCCGTGCGGGCGGCGCGATGCTGAATCCGAAACGCCCCGAAGCCGCGCAGCTCCACGCTGTCTCCGGCTTCCAGGGCCTGCATCACCGTCGTCATGAAGCCTTCCACGACGGCCTCGGTCTCGATCTTGGTGAGTCCAGTGCCCGTCGCGATGCGGTCGACCAGTTCGGCTTTCGTCACGTCGCCATGCCCGTTGTCTCTGGAACCTGTGGACGGTTCTGTACGCCCGCCACAGGGACAGGATTCTTGCGGATTCGTCGAAGGCGCCTCGCCGCCAGCCGGATGGTTCTCGCGGGCAACGAAACGGCGCATCGTGTCGTACGTTGGCATCGGCACCCGCCTTCTTCCACCGACCCTCCCGGGCATGCTCCGACTCCTCGGTTCCCTCCTCCTTCTCCTGGCGCTCTGTCCCGGCCACCTCGCGGCCCAGACCGCGGCGGACTGGCAGCAGCGCGTGCAGTACGAGATGGACGTCACCCTGCACACCGAGCGCCATCAGATGGACGGCGTGCAGCGGCTCACCTACGTCAACAACTCGCCCGACACGCTGCGGCAGGTGTTCTATCATCTGTATTTCAATGCCTTCCAGCCGACCTCGATGATGGCCGAGCGCAACCGCCACCTCCCGGACGCTGACGGGCGCGTGGTGCCGCGCATCTTCAACCTGGGTCCGGACGAGGTCGGCTACCACCGCGTGGACACGCTTACGCAGGACGGCCAGCCGGTGCGCTTCACCATCACCGACACCGTGCTGCGCGCCGACCTGGCCCGCCCCCTCGCGCCGGGCGATACGACGGTCTTTCGGATGGTCTTCCACTCGCAGGTGCCGCTCCAAACACGCCGCAGCGGACGCGACAACCGCGAGGGCATCGATTACTCGATGACGCAGTGGTATCCCAAGCTGGCCCAGTATGACGAGACGGGCTGGCACGCCGACCCGTACGTGGGCCGCGAGTTTTACGCGCCGTTCGGGACGTTCGACGTGCGGCTGCGCCTGCCCGCGCCGTACGTCATCGGCGGGACCGGCGTCCTCCAGAACCCAAACGAGATCGGCCACGGCTACCAGACCGACTCGACCGCCACCGTCACGCATGCGCCGACAGACACGCTGACCTGGCATTTCCGGGCCGAGAACGTGCACGACTTCGCCTGGGCTGCCGACCCGGATTACCTGCACGACCGGATCACGGACGACCGCGGGACCACGTATCACCTCCTCTACCAGCCGGACGTGGCGGAGACGTGGCAGCGCCTGAAAACGTGGACGCCCGAGATCATCCAGTACATGAGCGACCAGTTCGGCCCCTACCCGTATCCGCAATTCACCGTAGTGCAGGGCGGCGACGGCGGGATGGAATACCCGATGGCGACGCTCATCACCGGGCGGCGCTCGCCCCGGTCGCTGCTCGGCGTGACGGCGCACGAGGCCGGGCACATGTGGTATCACAGCGTGTTGGGCTTCAACGAAGCCGACTATGCGTGGATGGACGAAGGCTTCACCAGCTACGCCAGTCGCGAGACGGTGTCCCACATCATGGGCCGCGCCAACCCGAGCCATCAGGGCAATCAGATGCGGGTCGTCGCCCTGAAGCACTTCGGGCTCTTCGAGCGCCTGAATACGCCGGCCGACTGGTTCGCGACGAATGCGGCGTACGGGACGGCCGCGTATCCGGGCGGGGCGGCTCTGGTCGAGACGCTGGGCTACGTGATGTCGGACTCGCTGCGGGACGCCTGGCTGCTGGAGTTCTTCGACCGCTACGCCTTCCAGCACCCGAACCCGTGGGACGCCCAGAAGACCGCCGAGGACGTGAGCGGCCTGCGGCTGGACTGGCTCTTCGAGCAACTGACGAACACGACCCGTCGGCTCGACTATGCGGTGGTGGACCTCGACAGCCGACCCGGCGATGACGGCTGGACCTCCACCATCCACCTCCGCCGTGCGGCCGAGGTGGCAATGCCGGTCGACCTGCGCGTCACGATGGCCGACGACGCCACGCGCTGGGTGACGATTCCGCTGGGCATCATGCAGGGCCACAAGCCCGTTCCCGATGACTGGACCGTCGCCGAGCCGTGGTTGTGGACGTTCCCGGACTACACGATGACGCTCGACACGCCCGCCGAGGTCGTCGACGTCGAGATCGACCCGCTGGGCAAGACGCCCGAGCAGACGCGCCTGAACAACACCGCCCGCTTTCCCGTGGAGGTCGACTTCTTCGAGGCGCCGGGCTCGTCCTGGTTCGACTACGAGATCGGCTGGCGGCCCCTGGCCAACTACGCCGCTGACTTCGGGCCGGGCGTCGGCCTGCGGGCCGCAGGGAGCTACTTCCTGGGACAGCACCGTACGGAGGCCATGGTGACGCTCTGGCCGCAGGTGCTCTTCAGCGGCGGTGACGACCCGGAGCTGTCCGTCGCGCCAGGAAGCGGCGACGACCTCACTGCCTTCGATGGCGTCGATTACGAGGTCGTTTACGCGGATCAGCTCACGGCCACGCCCCGGCTGACGGGGACCGTTCGGCTGCAAAAGCATCTCGGCGTGCTCCAGAATACCGTGGGGCTGCGCACACAACTGAGCGGCTACCGCGCCCCGGCGACGCAGACCGCCCGCGTGGATCTCGTCCACCAGTACATTCCGTCCGACCGCACCTTCACCATAGACGCGTTTCCGTGGTTTCAGCAGGAGCACCTGCTCTCAGGCCGCTTCGGATACCGCATCGACGACGGATCCAGCTGGATCGAGGCCGGACTGGAACTCGGCGTCTCGCTGGTGAATCCGTTCGAATGCCGCGACGCGCAGAATCAGCCCGTCGCCTGCGCGATCGACCAGCGGCAGAGTGCGACGCGCTTCATGCTGGATGCGGGCTGGAGCCACCGGGTCGACCGCTTCGTCGGGCAGGCGCGGATGGCGCTTGGGCTCGGCGTGGACAACCTCGCCTTCCAGAAACGCTTTCGCCTCGGCACGCCGACGGTGGAAGACGCCTGGCAGAACGCGGCATCGCGCTCCCTCCTCGGTGCGTTCGACGACCCGCTGGCCGACGCCCACCTGACGGCCTTCAGCGGCGCCGGGCCGGTGGCGTATCTGCTCGCGGCTGCTGCCGACAGTTTGCCGGGACGCCCCATCGGCGGGACGCCGCTCGGCACGCGCATGGTGGGCGGCACGCTGTCGATCTCGACCCAGCCGTTCCCCGACAACCGCTGGCTCCGCCCGCTGCGCGCGGAGGTCTTTTCCGGCCTCGGCACGACGTGGGGCCGCAGCACCTTCGCCGCCCCCGACGACGGCGACGGCACCATCGGCTTCGACGCCGACCACCTGATCGCCGATGCAGGGCTCGGAATCATGCTCGACGCCGCCCGGCTTCCGGTGCTCGACGACCTGGCTGCGCAATCCGACGTGCTGTCCAACCTCCAACTTGCGCTCAAGCTGCCGCTCTGGGTGAGCGACCCCGCGTTGATCGGCGAGACGAATGAGGTCGACTTTCGCTGGCTCATCGGCCTTCAGGTTCAGCCGTAACCCTCCATGGCTTCCCCCGACCCGACGACGGCGCTCCGCCCTCTCGCCGACGCCCTCGGCGCGGACGTGCCGGACGCTCCCCTGACGCTGGACGACGTGCGCCGCTACCTGGAGCAGCAGGTCCGTCGCCTCCTCGACCGCCACCCCGAACGCCTGATGCACGTGCTCTACCGGGTGGACGTGGACGAGCGCGCCGTGATGCGGTTGATGGCGGAAAGTCCGCCTGGCCAGCTGGCGCGGGATCTGGCCGAATTGCTGCTTCAGCGCCACCTCCAGAAACTGGAGACCCGTCGACGGTATCGAGACGCCGGGGATGTATGAGACAAGACCGTTCAGGGCAATCGCATCTGTTGCAACTGGACGGATTGTACCGAAATGGGGTCAGTTCAGAAGCACCAACCTGTCTCTAGCCGCACTGTCATTCCCGCGAAGGTACGTGTTTAGCGGGCCATTACGGTTGTAGAGACGCGTCGCCGACGCGTCTCTACGGAACGACAGGGCGCCTTCGATCAACAGGAGCCATCCCCCCACCGTTCAGAAGCTCTGCCAGGTAGGTGTCAGGGACGGGTGGACGCTAAACAGATGCCCGCGAAGGCGGGAATGACTCCAGGTGAAGCGAAAACGAGGGTGCGTAGCTCAACATGCGATTGCCCTGCAAGACCGTTCCTCCTTCTGCATATCGCCCGGGCGTTTGCTATACTAGCACGCCCCATCCCGCTGCCCCGAGCCGTATGTCTGCCGTTCCCACCGTCAATCCGTTCTACGAAGCCGTGCTGCGGTGGACGCTGCTGCCGTTCATCCGGGCGGTGTGGCGGCCCGAGTTGGTCGACACCGAGCATTTTCCCGAGGGGCCCTGCTTCATCTACGGCAACCACTCCCACAACCTGGATCCGTTTACCCTCAACCTGTTTACGCGCTGGCGAGACCCGACGACGGGCGTGCTTACGATGGAGTACATGCGCAAAGGGATTACGGCCTATCTGTTCAGGGGCATCGGCCTGCTGGCCACACGCAAGACCGTTCCCGAGCCGCACCTGATCCGCACGATCTACCGATTGCTGGATCAGGGACGCATGATCGTCATCTATCCCGAGGCCGGACGCCGATGGGCAGGCCGCCCGAGCAAGTGGATGGTCTCGACGGCGAAAATTTTTGCGCGGGCGGGCGTGCCGATCTACCCCGTCCTGACCCACGGCTCGTACGTGGGCTGGCCGCGCTGGGCACGCTATCCGCGTCCGGGCCGGATGCAGCTCGAATGCCTGCCTCCCCTGGAGTTTTCCCGGGGCACGCCCTGGCAGGAAGCGCTGGAGGCTCTCAAGGCGCCCATCGCCATCGACGAAAACGTAGTGCCTGAGCCGCTGCGCCCGCGCACCGCCTACCGACCCGCGGACGGCATCGAACGGCTCCTGTACCGCGACCCCGACACCGGCGAGAACGGCGGCCTCTACTCCCCGGACGGCACCTACGTCGTCAACCGGGCAGGGACCATCCGCTGGCGCATGCTGCCCGACAGCCGCCTGCGCGACGAGGCGACGGGCGAGATGCACCTGACGGGCGACCTCTACGATCGCATTCGCGCGCTCCCGCTCGACCCGGATGCGGACGGGGTCCTCGTGCGCAACCGCGTGGACGTGGCCGAAGAGCGCGACGCGCCCGAGCTCGTGGACCGCGGGGCGGCGGAGGCCCGGCTCCGCGACGACGCCATCCAGCTCCAGTCGAACGGTACGGCGACGACGATCCCGCTCGACGCCATCCGCTACGTCGGCATCGAGCGCAACTACAAGCTGCAGCTCACCCTGGACGACCGCACCGTGCAGCTGAGCTTCGTCCACGGGGGCAGCGCCCTCCAATGGGAAGACACGCTGCGGCGCCTGACCGACACCAACGGCGTCTTCGCCTGATCCTATCCTCCGTCATCGGACCGCCTGCCACGGATGAGCGTCTGGGAGCATTCTTTTACGATCGGGCAGTTCGTGCTCGACTTCGTAATCATCAGCACGCTGTTCGTCGCCGCGACGATCTGCCGACGGTACGTGCACTTCTTCCAGCGCTTTCTAATTCCGAATAGCCTGATCGCCGGGTTTCTGGGGCTGTTGTTCGGGCCGGAACTGCTGCATTTGATGGACTTCTCGCTCGAACGGATGGGCGCTTACGTCTATCACCTGCTCGCGCTCACCTTCATCGGCGTGGGGCTCTACGGCGGGCGCCGTCCGCGCTCGGCGGGGGCGATCGGGTTCGGGTTTATCCAGATTCTGAGCTTTCTGGTGCAGGTGCTCATCGGCCTCAGCATCGCGCTGGGGATCGTCTACCTGATCGACCCGGATTTCATCCCGGCGGTGGGCACGCTCTTGCCCCTCGGCTTCGGGATGGGCCCCGGGATCGCCTACTCCATCGGCCAGTCGTGGGAGGCCTATGGGCTGGCGGGCGGGGGCACCGTCGGTCTCACGATCGCGGCCTTCGGGTTTCTGGTCTCGTACTTCACGGGCATCATGATCGTCCACCGGGGCATCCGGCGCGGGCAGGCCACCCTCGTCTCCAGCGAAGAGGGGCTGTCGGACGACGTGCGCACGGGCCTCATCCGGGCGAAAGAACCGGCGGTAGGCGCGCGGCTGACGTTCTTCTCCGGCGCCATCGAGCCTTTGACCTTCCACCTGGCTCTCATCGGCGGCGTGTACCTGATGACTTACGCGCTGCTGTCCGCCCTCTCCGTCGGCCTCGTGCAGGTGGGCCTGGAGCGCGAGGTCGTGACGCTGTGGTCGTTCAACTTCGTCTTCGCGAATCTGCTGGCGCTCGGCGTGCGGCGCGTGATGACGGCGCGGGAGATCGGCTATCTGCTGGACGAGGGCTTGCTCAACCGGGCGACGGGGCTGTTTGCGGACTACCTGATCGCGACCTCCATCATGGCGATCAGCCTGAGCGTGGCCTATACCTACCTGTGGCCCCTGCTGGCGATGTGCAGCATCGGCGCGGCAGCCACGTATTTCCTCGTTAAGTGGGCGTCGGAGCGGACGTTCGTCGACTTCCACTTCGAGCGGTTCGTCGGCATCTACGGCGAGATGACGGGGACCATCAGCTCGGGACTGGCGCTGGTGCGGGTGACCGATCCGGAGTACCAGACCCCCGTGGCGCAGGATCTCGTCCTGGGTAGTGGCGTTGCGTTGGTGCTGGGCTTTCCCCTGCTGCTGCTCATCAACCTGCCCTTCTCGGTGTTTTCCGGGCAACTGGAAGGGTACTGGGTCGTCCTCGGATGCTCCGTCCTGTACCTCAGCCTCATCCTGTGGCTCTGGTCCCGCATCGGGGTGCGGCTTCGTAACGTGACTCCGCTCTGAACCATCTCCTCGCTCGCCCCATGCTTCGCGCCCTCTCGTGCTGTGGTCTACTCCTCGTCGGTCTGCTGTCGGCCTGCTCGTCCTCGCCGGACGTGGAGGCGCTGATCGACCAGGCCATTGCCGCACATGGCGGGGAAGTGCTGGACCACGCGGTGGTCGAGTTCGACTTTCGAGATGCGCACTTCACAGTCCGCCGCGACGGGGGCCGCTTTCGCTACGAACGCCAGACGGCGGACTCGACCGGACAGGTGGTGCAGGACGTCCTGGACAACGACGGCGTTCGGCGGCTGCGCGGTGGCGACCCCGTGTCCCTCTCGGACGAAGAGCGCCTCCAGGTGGAGTCAGCCGTGAACTCCGTCGTCTACTTCGCGCTCCTGCCCTACTTCCTGGATGATGCCGCCGTCCAGCCGCGTTACCTCGGCCCGGCGGAACTCGACGGCGAGCCGTACCACGAGGTCGAGGTGACCTTCCGGCAGGAAGGTGGCGGGCGCGACTGGGAGGACCGGTTCGTGTACTGGTTTCACGCCGAACGGTCCACGATGGACTACCTTGCCTATACCTTCCACGTCGACGGCGGCGGCACCCGCTTTCGCGAAGCCTACGACGTGCGCACCGTCGGCGGGGTGCGCTTCGCGGACTACCGCAACTACACCTCCGACCAGATCGGGACGGCCATCGAAAACTATGACACCCGGCCGGACGACCTGGAACTGGTTTCCACGATCGAACTCGATAGTATCACCGTACGCCCGCTCTCCCATGACGGACGCTGACCTTCCCATGCCTGCTTCCCGGACGCTCACCATCGACACCGAAAG
>JAAAOL010000402.1 GCA_009908885.1 Bacteroidota bacterium
GTAGCAGGTTCTCAGCGTTGCGGACATCGCCAAGCCCCAACGGTATCAGTGGTAGCGGTGTTGCTCTAAGTCTTCCTTCGCCCGGCTCGTGCCGATGGTCTGGCCGCAGCGGCTGCATCGGAAGGAGACCTCCTTGGGCTCGGGCGTCACGTCCACGATGAAGAGAAACCAGCCAAGGCCGCTGTAGTGCGCTTGCGGCGTCACCCACTCGTGCTCGTGCGGCACCTCCGCCTCGGTGACGGGGCACGTCTCCCAGCGGGGGCAGGTCAGGGTCTGTGTTTGCTCCCGGAGCGCTACGCCATCGCCCTCGCCGCCCACGAGCACGCCCGCATCCTCGCGGTTTAAGATCGCCTCTGCCGTCGAACTGCGCGTGGCGGCGTCGCGCTCCTGCTCCTGATCGCGGTCGAAGACGTACTGATCGACGGACCAGGGCCCCGAGCCGTAGACGAAGACGAACGCCAGCAGGAAGAGGACGAGCATCGCGAACTCGAACGACTGGCTCGCGGTGAAGAGGCCGCCCTGCAGCGGCGCGAGGAACACGGCGCCCACGAGGATCGGCATCTGGATGAAGGCGCCGATGCGCGTGAGTAGGCCTAGAGCCATGAGCGTGCCGCCCGTGATGTGGGCGAGGGCCACGTAGTGCAGCAATGCGGCGGAGGCCAGCCATCCGCCCGCGTCGGCGGGAACGAGGTCGACGTAGGCTGACGAGTTGCTGATGAAGAGGAGTCCGCGGACGAGGAGGCCCACGCCCAGGTAGCCCCGCAGCAGCACGTAGCCCACGTCGCGAAAGGTCTCCTGCCGCTCCTGAATACTCGGAAACAGCGGAGGCCGCTCGGTGTGCGCGTCGATCCCCCAGTCGCCACAGCCGCAGACGAAGACCAGCACCAGCAAGAAGAGCACCAGCGCCGAGAACTCGAACGACTGCGTCGCGGCGAAGAGGCCGCCCTGCATCTGCGCCACGATGACCGCGCCGAACAGGATGGGCACCTGCGCCAGGGCAGCGATGCGCGTGAGCATGCCCACCGTCAACAGAAACCCGCCGACGAGGTGGATCACCGCGATGGTGTAGATCATCGCCGGCGTCGTCAGCCACGTCACCTCGGGCGGGACGAGCGCGAGGTACGCGGAGGGCGACGCGGCGAACAGCCCACCCCGCACGAGCAGTCCGAGTCCCAGATAGATGCGCAGCAGGTCGAACGCGACGTCGCGGTAGCGGTCGAGCGTCGATGAGAGGGTGTCGAGCGTGCTCATGGGGGCGCCGGGTGATTCATGGTAGCTTCATCTTCGCGCTACCCTGAAAATAAGGCGAAGGCGCCGGGGTTTCGATCCGACGCGCCAAAACGAGAGGGCGATGCCGATCGTTGCCGGTACGTTGCAGCCGATCGTGGTAGCGGAAGCGTCGTCCAATCCACTACGTCGGTTGCCCACCCGGTGGGGATGTTACACGGCGTCCCGAGGCAACGGTCGTATGCCCATCCGGCAGAGCCGTCGTGGGGTGACAGGGTGGATGGTTGAAGGTGGGAACGATCGAACGTAGGACCCCCATACTTTCGAACGTTCACCTTTCCCCGAACTCCTACGACCCCACGACTCGGGATACCTACTCAGCTCTTGACGACGCGATAGATCCACAGGACCAGGACGGCCCCGCCTACGGCAAGTAGAAAGCTGCGGAAGTCGAAGCCGGAGATGCTGCCCCATCCGAAGAACGAGCCGATGTAGCCGCCCACGACGGCTCCGACGACGCCGATCAGGATGGTGACGATGAACCCGCCGGGGTCCTCGCCCGGCATGAGAAATTTGGCGATGAGTCCGGCGATGAGGCCGAAGACGATCCAGGCGATGATTCCCATGGTGTGCGCGTGCGTCTGGTGAGGAGGTTGCGATCAGGAGGGGAGACGCTCCTCATAGATACGACCCGATGGGGCGTAACAGCAAGAGCGGGCCCGGCTACGCGATGGGCACGAACGCGGGGTCCTCGGCGAGGAGGGTGCCGTTCTCGGCGAAGGGGCCGAGGCGCACCTCCTCGATCTGGCCGTCCAGCGCCGGGTCGGACGGGCGCTGCACGCGGATGTAGTTGTCCGTGTAGCCGTACATCACGCCGCCGTGGTCGCCGCCTTCCCACAGCACGGGGCGCACCGTATCCTGATGTGCGCGGTAGAAGGCATGCTGCTTCTTCTGCGAGAGGACGCGCAGCATCTTGTTGCGCCGGGACCGCTCCGCCCGGGGCACGCGCTCGCCGTCGATCCGGTCCAGGTGCTCCACGGCCACGGTGTCGGGCCGCTCGGAGTAGGTGAAGACGTGGAGGTAGCTGATCGGCAGGTCGTTCAGGAAGCGATACGTATTCTCGAAGCGAGCTTCGTCCTCTGCCGGGAAACCGACGATCACGTCCACGCCGATGCAGGCGTCCGGCATGCGTTGGCGGATGCGCTCCACGCGGTCGGCATAGACGTGGCGGCGGTAGCGGCGGCGCATGGCCCCGAGCACGTCGTCGTCCCCGCTCTGGAGCGGGATGTGGAAGTGGGGTACGAACGCCCGCGAGGTAGCCACGAGGTCGATGATGGCGTCCGTCAGCAGGTTGGGCTCGATGGACGAGATGCGGATGCGTTCCAGGCCGTCGATCCGGTCGAGGCCGCGCAGCAGGTCGAGCAGCGCCACGTCGCCGTCCAGGTCCTCCCCGTAGAGGCCGATGTTGACGCCGCTCAGGACGATCTCTTTGAAGCCCTCGGCGACCAGCGTGCGGGCCTGGTCGAGGGTGGTCGTCATCGGCTGGGAGCGGCTGCGGCCCCGGGCCTTCGGGATGGTGCAGAACGAGCACGCGTAGTCGCAGCCGTCCTGCACCTTGAGAAACGCCCGCGTGCGGTCGCTGGCCGAGAAGGCCGGACCGAACTGGTCCACCTCGTCGATGCAGGAGACCGATACCTGCGTCGCTTCGCGCTTCGTGAAGGCGTCGACGACCTCGAACAGCCGAAACTTCTCGTTCGCCCCCAGCACCGCGTCCACGCCGTCGATGGCGGCGATCTCGTCGGGGCGGAGCTGGGCGTAGCAGCCCGTGACGACGAGGAACGTGTCCGGGTTCGCGCGGAGCGCCCGGCGGATGACCTGGCGGCACTTGCGGTCGGCCTCGTGCG
>JAAAOL010000508.1 GCA_009908885.1 Bacteroidota bacterium
GAGCGCTTCACCGCCACGCGGGCCGTCACGGTGCAACGGTGATTGTCCAAGCTTGCTGAGATTCAGTCCCGCGACAGTCTGCTTCCATTCAGGAAACAATGCCTACACATCAACCAAGGGAGGACGATCATGTACGACGTTCGCGCACAGGCCATTCGCTCCGAAGGCATCATCGAAGTAACGGTTACCGGTAAGTTGCCTGATTCATGCCACCAGGCAGAAATTGCCGACAAGTACCCAGGCGGAAATATCTTCTATATCGTTGATCCCGGCGAAGCGCAGGTGTTCATCAAGGAATCTCGCGTCACGGATGCGGTTTTCTGCTCGATGGTACTCGTGCCGTGGATCGGTCACGTAAACATCGTTGACGACGAGCACGATGTCGTCTCCATCTACGTGAATGAAAGGAGGGTTCTCACCGTCGACGTGGAGGAAGAGCCCGAGGAGTATATCGTTATACAACCTATCGATGGCAATGGCGTGGGCTGTTCCATCATTCCTGCTACCAACGTATACATTCAGATCTACAAGCAAGTATATGGACCTGCATCCCGGGACGAATGTGAGCAGTGGGTCGCAAAGAACTGCCAGGCGCTTTCGTCGATTCGCTAGCGGGTGACAGATCCCTCGACTCGTCGGTTCCTCATCGCTTCGTTCCCTCCGCAAGCCCTATCGCCGGAACAGGTTCTTCAGCACGAACCACACGTTCTCCTTGCGCTCGCGGAGGCGGCGGGTGAAGTAGGGGAGCCACTCGGTGCCGTAGGGCACGTAGACGAGCATGTTGTAGCCCTCCTCGGCGATGGCGACCTGCGTCTCGGGGCGGATGCCGTAGAGCATCTGAAACTCGAAGTCGTCGCGGCCCACGTCGTGGGCGGCGACGAACCGTTTGGTGGCGTCGATCAGGAGGTCGTCGTGCGTGGCGATGCCGGGGTAGTGGGCGTGCTGGAGCAGCAGCTCCATGTACTCGATGAAGCGCTCCCGGATGACGTCCATGTTCTGGTAGGCGATCTCGGGCGGCTCCTTGTAGGCCCCCTTGCACAGCCGCACGCTGGCATTCAGCTCGCACATCCGCTCGATGTCCCGGCGCGTGCGCTTCAGGTAGGCCTGGAGCACGATGCCGACGTGCTCGGGATAGTCGGGGTAGACGGCCTCGAACAGCGAGAGGGTGGACGCGGTGATGTCGCTGCCTTCCATGTCGAGGCGGACGAAGATGTCGTGCTCCTGCGCGGCGTCGAGGAGCTGGCGCAGGTTGTCCAGGCAGAACGCCTCGTCGATCTTCTGGCCCATCATCGACAGCTTGATGGAGAGGTTGGTGGCCTCGCCGGTGCGGGTGCGTACGTCGGCCAGCGTGTGGACGACGTCGATGTAGGCGTCGCGGGCACGGAGGGCGACGGCCCGGTCGTCCACGTATTCGCCCAGCATGTCGAGCGCGACGCGGAGGCCCTGCTGGTGCAGGTCATGAACGACGGGCAGCGTCTCGTCCAGCGTCTCGGCGGCGACGAACCGGCTGGCCAGCACGAACGGAAGTTTCATGCGAAAAGAGGTCGGAAAAACAAGGATGAAAGCGCTTCGGGGCAAACACGCCCAACATCCGAAATAGCTGGGTGAAAGTCGAAACGCTCACGCGTCGAGGGCCTGGCGGAGGTCGGATTCCAGGTCATCCGCGTGCTCCAGGCCGATGGAGCAGCGCAGCAGCGTGGGCGGCGTGGCGCTCTCGGGCGGCTCGATGGAGGCGCGGTGCTCGATGAGGCTCTCGGTGCCGCCCAGGCTCGTGGCCCGCCGGAAGACCTGCACGCGGGCGGCGACGGCCATCGCATCGTCCGTGGTGCCGTCGACCTCGAACGACAGCATCCCGCCGAAGTCGCGCATCTGCCGCCGGGCGACGGCGTGCCCCGGGTGGCTCGGCAGGCCGGGGTAGTAGACGCGGGCGACGCCGTCGTGGGCCTCCAGCATCTCGGCGAGGCGCCGGGCCGTGGCGCACTGCATGCGCAGCCGGGCCGCCAGCGACCGCATGCCGCGCATCGCCAGCCACGCGCTGAACGGGTCGAGCGCGCTGCCGCCGATCGTCTGCCCCGTGCGGATGCGCTCGAAGAACGCATTCTCGGTGCGGGCGATCACGGCGCCGCCCAGCACGTCGGAGTGGCCGGAGAGGTACTTGGTGATCGAGTGCAGCACGAGGTCGGCGCCCAGGTCGAGCGGGCGCTGCAGCAGGGGCGTCGTCCAGGTGCCGTCGACGAGCAGGTACGCCCCGGCGGCGCGGGCCTGCCGGGCCACGGCACGCAGGGCGGTGATCTTGAGCAGCGGGTTGGACGGCGTCTCGGCCCAGATGAGGCGCGTCGCGGGACGGAGCGCGTCGCTGAGGGCATCGAGGTCGGTCAGGTCGACGGACGTCACGGCCAGGTCCCAGCGGGCGAACACGTCGGCCAGGAGCTTGCGCACGCCGTAGTACACGTCGTCGGCCAGGATCACGTGGTCGCCGGGCTGGAGCGCTTGCAGCACCGCAGCGGCCGCGGCCATGCCGGAGGCGAACGTGGCGCAGGCCGCGCCGCCCTCCAGGTCCGTCAGGGCCGCCTCCAGGTCGTCGCGCGTCGGGTTGCCGAGGCGGCTGTACAGGTAGCCGTGCGGATACGTGCCGTCCGCCGAGCGCTCGAAGGTGGACGACAGGACGGGCGGCGTGACGACGGCGCCGGTGGCGGGGTCCGGCGTGCAGCCGACGTGAGCGAGCAGCGTTTCGGGATGGGCCATGGCGGCGGAGGGACTGGACGAAGGCGGGGTGGCGTGCTCGAAAGATACCACGGGTGGGGCGGAGCGTTCGGCGGCGCTTCGTACGTCGTCGTCATGCGCCTTGTGCCGACGCCCCCACCTCCATCATGGGTGCCAACTCGCGCGAAGAAGTGCGCCAGACGATGGACGCTGCGGGGCCGGTCCTCCGGGGCGTCCTCTTCGCAGGCCGTCTCGGCCTGGCGATGTCCGGGTTGCCGAGAACGTGCGCCGGGGGTGATCCGGGAATGCTCTGCTGAAGCGATCGCCCTCACGCACCACGCACCACGCATCACGCACCAGTGCTACTCGTCGGCTGAGGTCCTCTCCCGTTTCCTGGCATCCGGGC
>JAAAOL010000156.1 GCA_009908885.1 Bacteroidota bacterium
CCAGGCGCGAACCCGCAGCGCGTCGGGGTGGATGAAGCCGCCCACCGTCTCGCGCGCCTCATCGACGACGTGATGCCTTCCGAGGACGCCGTCCCCCGCAGCATCGTCGCCGGGGTGGCGGGCGCGGGCCGCGCTGCAGATCAGCATGCCCTGGCCGACGCCTTGAGCACAGCGCTGGGCACGACGCCATCCCCCATCATCCACATTACCCACGATGCCGCCCTGACGCTGGATGCCGCCGTCGGGAACGACCCGGGCATCGTGATCATCGCCGGGACAGGGTCGGTCGTCCTCGGCCAGACGACCGACGGGGAGCTCGTGCGCGTCGGCGGATGGGGCTTTCTGCTGGGGGATGAAGGCAGCGGATATGCGCTCGGATTGATTGGCCTCCGGGCCGTAGCACGCGCCTTCGACGGGGGCCCGCCCACTCGCCTCACCGACTTGCTTCGTCAGGAATACGGCATCGCCACCCCGGAGGACCTGATCGACACCGTCTACGCCGACGACTGGCCGATTCAAGACGTGGCTCGCCTCGTCCTGCAGGCCGTCGATGCCGGGGACGCTGTCGCCACGCGGCTCCTGGCTGACCAGACACGCCAACTCGCCGGGCAGGCGGGACGCGTGGCCTCACTCGCCGCCATCCCGACCGCCCGCATCGTCCTCTGGGGCGGCCTGACCCGGGAAGCCACGTACTGCGATGCGTTGGCTACGGCCCTGTTCGACCTCCTTCCGGATGCGCGTCTCAGCACGTTGTGCCGGGCACCCGTCGAAGAAGCACTGTATCAGGCCGTAGCTCGCGGCCAGGCATCAGGATGGCCGCTGTGACGCATCGGCGGACGCCCTTCCGAGGCGCGATTGCACCTCCTCGAAGAAGGCGTCGTCCCCCAGCAACTGAAGCTGAAAGCCTCGGTCGATGCCCGTCTGAAGCAGATGATAGAAGACCGCCATCGGCAACTTTTCGATCAGCAAGACGACCACGCGGGAAGAGGAGACATCGTCCCCCTGGGCATATCCGGCGAAGCTCAGCATGCCCGGAAAGGCACCACTCTCCGTAGCGATCCGAGCGAACGGCGCATCGAGCGAATCCGTGTCGATGGATCGCGCCAGATAGGCCTTGAATAGCGAGTCACCCGGTAGCGATGCGGCATCCGGGGCAGCCACCCGGGCCAAGACGGACGCATAGGCGCGTGCTGTTCCCCGGGGGAAGGTGATCGCTGCCAGCCGCTGTTGCTGCGCCAGCGTCAGGGCCGCGCCGCGCCTGTGCAGGCGATCTTGCTCTCGTCGCCGGAAGGCCGAGTCCTCCCGGACGGTCCTCGCCAACGCGTACATGCTGTCGGTGCGGGAGGCACGCGGCAATGCCTCCAGCGTCGCGAGCCGCTCCTCTGGCGGTGCGCTCACCCGGTGATTGTTCCACAGCAGGTAGCGTCCCACGGCGGGAACGGGCGGATCGACGCACGGGACTGCGAGGCGTCTCGGCAACGAATCGACGGCCGCTCGCCCGAGGCGGAGCAGGAGATAATCGGCGGCAGCGGCGTCATTCCACCGGCTCATCGCCTCCACGACGTCGGCCAGGGTCAGATGCTCATCGACGATCCGCCGCTGCGCCCGCAACGTGTCCACGGCCGTCGGATGCCCTTGATGGCCCATCCCGGCGAGGTAGAGCGACGAGACGCTGTCGAGCGGCACCGCCGAGGCAGGATCGAGGGCGCCGCGGTCGACGGCCTCCGCATACCCCGCGAGGAGCAGAAGCCGCGGCAGGTTCACCACGGGCCGCAGGGTATCCGCCCGGTAGTAGATGCCGTTCTCCGGATCGTCCGTGTCGAACGCCACCAGCGACGCGCCCTCGTGCTTGGCGAGCACATCGAGCAGGTCGTCCGGCGTCGCGATTTGGTTGGCGATCCTCGCCCCGTCCCCCATGCTCGCCATGTTGCTGACGATCATCGAGAAGGTGTCCCAGTTCCAGATCACCATCCCGGCTCCGAGAAGCACGAGGAGGATCGCCGAGATGGCGAGGTGGCGGGCGCAGCCGCGAGATGAGGTGGTCATGGGCCCTGCTGTCGATGAGCGATTCGAAGTCGCCCGTCAGGGTGACCGCTGAAGGGACCGCGTCATGAGCGCACTTCCTGAAGTTCATCCTCCCGCAGCACGCGCGGGTAGCGAATCTGCTCCACCATGTCCTGCACGTCCGACGGCGGCGGCGCGGTGGCCAGCGTCACGCCGATGGTAATGGCGAAGTTGAGCACCATGCCGACGGTCCCGATGCCCTGCGCGCCGATGCCCAGGAAGCTGTCGATGATCGGCGCGTCGAGCCCCAGCACGCGGTCGGCGCGCATCAGCACGATCATGATGAAGGTGAAGGCCAGCCCGACGATCATGCCCGTGACCGCCCCCTGCCGGTTGCAGCGCTTCCAGAAGATGCCGAGCACGATGATCGGGAAGAAGCTGGCCGCGGCGAGGCCGAAGGCGAAGGCTACCACCTCGGCCACGAAGCCCGGCGGGAAGATGCCCAGCAGCCCGGCCACGATGACGGCGAAGAAGATGACGATGCGTCCGACGAGCAGCCGCTGCTTGTCCGGCGCCTCGGGGTTGATGATCTCGCCGTAGATGTCGTGCGCGATGGACGACGAGATGACGAGCAGCAACCCCGACGCCGTCGACAGCGCCGCGGCGAGGCCGCCCGCCGCCACGAGGCCGACGACGATGTTGGACAGGTTGGCGATCTCGGGCGTGGCGAGCACGATGATGTCGCGGTCCACCGTGTTCAGCATCGCCTCCGCGCTCATCCCCGCGCTCCACTCGCCCGTCGCGATGAGACCGGTCTGTGCCCAGTTGTCCACCCAGCTGAGGTCCATCATGCCCATCGCGCCCAGGTCCTGGAACGAGTTCAGGATGTAAAACTTGGCGAACATGGCGACGGCGGGTGCGGTGGTGTACAGGATGCCGATGAAGAGCAGCGCCCAGAAGGCCGACCACCGCGCGTCGCTCACCTTCTTCACCGTATAGAAGCGCACGATGACGTGGGGCAGCCCGGCGGTCCCCACCATGAGCGAGAGGGTGATACAGAAGACGTTGAGCATCTCGAACCGCCCGAAGGGGTCGCTGTAA
>JAAAOL010000043.1 GCA_009908885.1 Bacteroidota bacterium
GTACGTGTTTAGCGGGCCTGGGCACCGCCGAGGGTTGCGCGCTGCTTCACCCCCGGCTACTCCGTGCTGTCGCTCCTGCGGAGCTGTTCCACACCCCGCAGGGGTGATGACCTCCCGTAGCCGCGTATGGAGCCACAGTCACAGATCCCGCACCGCAGGTCGGGGGCGCAATGCGCGGCGGATATACGCTAAACACATACCCGACGCGTCTCTACCAACCTACGAGTGCGCTAAACACGCAACGTCACACCGAGTCATCTCTACAACCCGTTGTGCCTGCTCACGCTTCGCAGTCCTAGCGCCACCGTTCCGGCAGGTTGCCGATGCGCTCCAGGCGGCCCCGGTCGTCGAACATCGTCTCGAACGTGAGGGCGACGACGGTGCTGTCCTCGCCGAGCTCGAACGTGACCGTGAGGGGTTCTTCCTGGTGGCCGGGCACGATGCCCTGCTCGAACTCGGTTTCGGAGAGCGACTTCATGTACCACGGCGCCACGTCGCCCCACATCGCGCCGATCATCAGGTAGCCCGGCGGGATGTTCAGGCGCTCCATCCAGATCGGCGCCTCGGCCTCCTTGACGAAGAAGTCGCGCCCGGGATTGTCCGGGTCGCCGTAGACGCCGTAGAAGCGCTCCAGGTCGTCACGCGGTTCGCCCAACTGTGGATGAGCCTCGCTCTCCGGGTCACTGTCCTGGGCCTGGGTAGGCGCGGGCACGCTGAGCATCAGCACGAGGAGAAGGGAAACAAAGAGCGAGATGCGCATGGCGGCCTCCGTCTGCATGATATGTTCACATATCAAATATAGGAGATCATGTGGGAGTCTGCAACGCGTTCGGGGAAGCAGTCATCCCTCCTTCGTCAGCAGCCGATAGAGCACGGGGACGACGATGAGGGTCAGCAGCGTCGAGCCGAGGAGGCCGCCGATGATGACCCAGCCCAGTGGGCTCCAGAGCTCCGTGTTGGTGAGCGTCAGCGGCAGCAGCCCGCCGATGGTGGTCAGCGTGGTGAGCAGGATGGGCGCAAAGCGCGTCTCGGCAGCTTCCTGCACCGCCTCGATGACCGAGTGTCCGGAGGCGACGAGTTGATTGGCGAAGTCGACCAGGATCGTCGAGTTGTTGACGACGATGCCGACGAGGCTCGTGAAGCCGACGAAGGCGGTGAAGCTGAACGTGTAGCCGGTGATCAGCAGGGCGGGAAACGCGCCGATGACGGAGAGCGGGATGGCGGCGAAGATGATGAACGGCTGCCGGACGGAGCCGAACTGGAGGACGAGCACGGCCAGGATGCCGAAGAGGGCGCCGAGCAGCGCGGGCAGCAGGCTGGCGAAGCTGTCTTCCTGCGCCTCCAGCTCCCCGCCGACGAACGTGCGGTACCCGGCGGGCCACTCCGCCGCGTCCAACTGGTCCACGACGGCCTGGGTGACGTCCACGGCGGAGTACCCGGCCTGGGCGTCGACGTCGGACGTGATGGTCACGGCGCGCTCGGTCTCGAAGCGGTCGATGCGCGTCGGCTCGGCCTTCAGTTCGACGCGGGCGATCTGGCGGAGCGGGACGTGGCGGCCCGTCATCGACGCCACGGCGATGCGGTCGAAGTCGGACATCCGGGCGCGTCCGGGGCGCGGCAGCTCCACGACGATGTCGTAGTCCTCGCCCTCGGCGTCCTGGTATTGCGCCACCGTCAGCCCGGTCATCGCGGCGCGCACGGTGCGGTCCACGTCTGCCATGCGGACGCCCAGCAGCCCCGCCCGGTCGCGGTCCACGTGGACGAAGAGGTCGGTCTTGGGCTCGTTGAGCGGATTCTCCACGTTGAGCGCCCCCGGCGTCTCGCGCATCAGCCGCTCGACGCGGGCGGCCAGCCGCTCCAGCACGGCCAGGTCCGGCCCGATCACTTTGATGGCGACGGGCGCCTCCACGGGCGGGCCGTTCTTAAAGATCTCGAAGCCGTAGGTCGCCCCCGGCACGTCGGCCAGCGCCTGCCGCAGCGTGTCCACCAGCGGGCGCACGGCATCGCCCGACGCGGCCTCCACGAACACCTGGCCCACCGTCGACCGCTCGCGGCGCGGGATGACGTTGTAGTAGACGAGCGGGTTGTCGCGCCCGACGTTGGCGGCGACGCGGCGCACATCGTCTCGCCCGGCCAGCAGCCGCTCCACGCGCTGCACGGCCCGGTCCGTCGCGTCCAGGCTGGCGCCCTCGGGCGTCGTCACGTTGACCAGAAACTGCGGCTTCCCCGCCTCGGGAAAGAACGAGACGCCGATCAGCGGAAACAGCAGCACGGAGCCCACGAAGGCCCCCGTCGCCAGCACGAGCACCCACGCCGGATGCCGCAGTGCCCACCGCAGGCTCGCCCGGTACGGCCCCGCCACGAAGCGCTCGAACCAACGGAGCAGCGGGCCTTCATTGCGGCGGCGTCGGGGCGGTTTGGACGTGCCTTCCGCACCCTCCCCCGATGCGTCGTCGTCAGATGCGCCGAGCCACCGGGCGGCCAGGAGGGGCGTCAGCGTCATGCTCACCAGCAGCGACGCCGCCAGCGCGTAGATCACCGTCACCGGCATGCTGCGGATGAACTCGCCGCTGCCGCTCTGCACCAGCACGATCGGCAGAAACGCCAGGATGCTGGTGACCGACGTGCTGATGACGGCCCAGCCGACCTCATCGGTGCCCTGAATCGCAGCCTGGATCGCGCCGAGGCCCTTCCGCCGGTAGCGCGCCACGTTTTCGGTGATGACGATGGCGTCGTCCACCAGCAGCCCCAGGGCGATCACGAGCCCGACGATGGAGATCTGCTGCAGGCCGTAACCCGTCAGGTCCAGCCCCCAGATGGCGATGAAGATGGACAGCGGGATGGCGAGCATGACGATGGTGGACGCCCGGAATCCGAGCGCCAGCAGGATGACGCCGCCGACGAGCAGGATGCCCTGAAGCAGGTTGAAAAAGAACCCGTTGACCCGGTTCTGCACGCTCTCGGACTGGTCGAAGACTTCGTCCAGCGTGATGGCGGCGGGCAGCTCGCGCGTCTCGAAGGCGGCCTGGGCGGCCCGGACGCCGTCGAGCACCTGGAAGATGTTCTCGCCGTCGCGCTGCGTCACCGTGACGAACACGGCC
>JAAAOL010000110.1 GCA_009908885.1 Bacteroidota bacterium
GAGTTCAGCACAGGCTCTTCGCGGAAGGAGAGGACCTAGTCGAAACCGTGACGGACTCTGCGCAAACGTTCTTCTCCGTCTCCACTTAGTAGATCATTGCTGCCATGCGTCAGGGGAACGAACTTCGCGTGGATCGTAGTGCCTTCTCCGTCGTCTCACGCGACGACGAGCCGGACGATAACAAACGGTATTGGCGTTCCAAGACCCCGTACGAGCGATTGGAAGCGGTCGAAATGACCCGGCAAATTCTGTATGGCTACGATCCCGCTACCACCCGACTTCAGCGCGTTCTTGAGATTGCTACACGCGCATGACGTCCGGTATCTCCTCATCGGCGGGCACGCTGTCGGCTATCATGGGTACGTGCGGGCTACGGCGGACATGGACATCTGGGTGCCTCAGGAACCCGGAAATGCCGAGCGCCTTATTCAGGCTCTACACGCGTTCGGCTTCGATGTCCCTGCATTGTCTGCGGGGCTCTTCCTGAAGGATGACCAGATCGTCCGTATGGGCGTTCCACCGATGCGGATCGAGATCCAGACGTCTATCTCTGGCGTCACCTTCGACGACTGCTATCCCGAGCGGGCAGTGGTTGAGTCGACGGAGGTCCCTATTCACGTGATCAGCCTGGATAAGCTGAAAGAAAACAAACGCGCCAGTGGACGCTTGAAGGATTTGGTCGACCTCGAACATCTACCGTAATCGCCTCCCTCATGCCACTCGCCAAACGCATCATCCCGTGCCTCGACGTCGACCAGGGGCGCGTCGTCAAGGGCGTCAACTTCGTCGACCTCGTGGACGCGGGCGACCCCGTGGAGCAGGCGCGGTTCTACGACGAAGCGGGCGCCGACGAACTCGTCTTCCTGGACATCACCGCCACGCACGAAGATCGCGGCATCATGCGCGAGGTCGTGCGCCGGACGGCCGATCAGGTGTTCATCCCCCTGACGGTGGGCGGCGGCCTGCGGAGCGTAGACGACATGCGGGCGATGCTGCACGCGGGCGCCGACAAGGTATCGATCAACTCGGCCGCCATCCGCGACCCCGCCCTGATCACGCGCGGCGCCGAGGCGTTCGGCAACCAGTGCATCGTCGTCGCCATCGACGCCCGGCGCGTCAAGGACGATCCCCCGCGCTGGGAGGTCTACACGCACGGCGGGCGCAAGCCGACCGGCCTGGACGCGCTGGCATGGGCCGAGGAAGCCGAGCGGCGCGGCGCGGGCGAGCTGCTGGTCACCTCGATGGACCGCGACGGCACGAAGGACGGCTACGACCTGGACCTGCTGCGCGCCATCACGAGCCGCGTCTCGATCCCGGTGATTGCCTCGGGCGGCGCGGGCACCCTGGACCACCTTCGCGCGGGCGTGCAGGACGGGCATGCCGACGCCGTCCTCGCCGCCTCCATCTTCCACTTCCGCGAGCATACCGTAGACGAGGCGAAACACTACCTCGCCGATGCGGGCGTCACCGTGCGCACCCCGTCCACCTGAACGCCTCAGAGCCCCCGATGCCGACCTCCGACGACACCCCGCCGCGACGGCAGATTCTCCTGCTCAAAACCGCCTCGATCCTGTCGGGCCTGCTGGGCCTGGGCCTTATCGCGTGGCTCGTCGACAAGGCAATCCGCTTCCCGTTCATCCAGGCGCGTCAGTTCGGGAGCTTCGGCGAGCGCGTGCCGCTCTGGATCCCGCTGATCTTGTTCGTGCTGCTCTTCATTGGCGCCGCCACCTACCTGTTCTGGCGCGCGGCTCAACGGGTCAAGGCGGGCGAAGACTTGGTCGAGCAGCGCCATCGCCGCCGCCCCGGCACCGAGCATCCGGAGCCTCACGCAGAGGAGGGCGACTCCGTTTGACGGATTCGGGTTGGAGGTCTGATCGTACGGATGCGGGACCTAGCACGTCCGGCCTCGCGGGGTCCGGCCCTACCCTCACCGCTCCACTGGAGGGCAAAAAGTAGGGACGTCGGGCAATAGCCGCGGTACCTTCTACGTTGTTGTCCTTACACCGAAGACGCTGACTGTTTCGTTCACCCCCGCAGGAGGCCTGTATGCAACGCCTGTCCGCCGCTGCTCGCCGCACGCTCGTCATCGCCCTGGGAAGCCTGACCCTTCTCTTCGTAGTGCTCAACTTCGGGGTCTTTCTGATGAACACCCGCTTTCCGCTCTCGCAATGCCAGTTGACGGAGCGGGTGGAGGTCGTCTCGATCCAAAAGCCGGACGCAGCTGCACGGGCAGACATCGAACGCCAGCGTGTCGACGCGGAGATGGCGCGGGTCGAGGTGGAGGTGCAACGATTGAACGAAGAGCTGCGCAGCCTGGAGGTGGACCGCGTACATCGGGCACTGGACGCTGCAGGCGACGCGATGACCAGAAGGGAGATGCACCTGAAACCGCCCGCGCTGCCGACGACGCTCACCCGCGAGGGCACCCTCCACATCCAGTTCGATGCCAGCGACGTGCAACTTAACTAGCCGACGCGGCGTCCATCGCTCGAAACAGGCGTGCTAGAAACGCCGAGGCTGCCGCGTAGATGCCCGGCGCCTCGCTCTCCCGAGGTCCAGCCACGTTCAGTCGGCGAATACCGTGCTCGTCGAGCCACGTGAGCACGGCGCGGAGCGCGTCGTCAGCGTCGAGGCGCTGCACGAGGCACGGTTTGCCGCGCCGCCGCGCCTCCTCGATGGTCAGCCGGGTGCCGCCCTCCGGCTCGCCGACGACCAGCACCAGCGTGCCGTCGCTGTCGCGCACGTTCCAGGTCGTCCGCTGGGCGTACGCGTCGGACGGCGTCTCGCGGAGTGGGTAGCGTTCTGCGATGGGCCCATCCTCGGCCCGCCGCCCCCGCGGACACCAGCCGCCGACGGCGATCCCTGCCGCCGTCGCCGCATCCAGCGCCGCCCGGTCCACGCCCGTCTGCCCGCCTGTGACGATCTCTTGCAATTGGGGATTTTCGATTTTCGATGTTGGATTGACGATTGGCACCCTCCTCTCCTCGACCCTCGACCTTCGACCTTCGACCCTCGACCTTCGACCCTCGACCTTCGACCCTCGACCTTCGACCCTCGACCTTCGACCCTCGACCTTCGACCCTCGACATGCCTCGCCTTT
>JAAAOL010000424.1 GCA_009908885.1 Bacteroidota bacterium
GCATCATCACGTCGGCGATGATGAGGTCCGGCGTCGCCTCGCGCGCGGCGTCGAGCCCAGTCTCCCCGTCCTCGGCCTCCAGCACGCGGTACTCGGCGTCCAGATAGTCCCGCACGAGCGCCCGCATGTCCGGATGATCCTCGACGATGAGGATGGTAGCCGGGGCCGCCTCGGAGGCGTTCGAATCGACCTCCGCCTCGGCGGTCGTATCCTGCTCCCCGTCCTCCACCATGAGCGCCGCCTTCCCGGCAGGCGCTTCCGAGAGCTGCGAGGAGGGCTCCGCGACGGGCAATGATTCGTCTGTGGATGCAACCGGAGCCGACGTCAGCGGCAGCCGCACCGTAAACGTCGTCCCGAAGCCCACCGTGCTCGTCGCCGCGATGGTGCCGCCATGCAACTCGACCAGCTCCTTCGCCAGCGCCAGCCCGATGCCCGTGCCGCCGGGATCGTGCGTCGTAGAGTCTTCGCCCTGATAGAACCGGTCGAAGATGTGCGGCAACTCGTCGGCGGGAATGCCGCGGCCCGTGTCCTCGACGGTGATCTCTGCCCACCCGTCGCCCGACTCCGACGGTGAGGCGCCTGCCACCGCCCGGCACGCGACGCGCACCTTGCCGCCGGACGCGGTGAACTTGAACGCGTTCGCCAGCAGGTTGGTGACGACGTGCTCCAGCTTGTCGGGGTCGATGGGCGCGACCACGGCGTCGTCGGGGGCGTCGAACAGGAGCGTCAGCCCGTCCCGCTCGGCACGTGGGGCGAAGGCCAGCACGAGGTGCCGCAGGACCTCGCCCAGGTCGAGCGGGCGGGCGCGCAGATCCATCCCACCGGCTTCGAGCTTGGCGAGGTCCAGCAGCTGGTTGATCAGCGCCAAAAGCCGCCGCGCGTTGCGGTGCATGACGGGCGCCTGCCGCGCGAAGGCCTCGGCCTCGGCGCGCCCCTCCAGCACGTCGCGCAGCGGGCTCAGGATGAGCGTCAGCGGCGTGCGAAACTCGTGGCTGATGTTGGCGAAGAAGCGGGTCTTGAGGGCATCTAGCTCGCGCAGCCGCTCGGCCTGCTGTTCGACCTGTTCCTTGCTCGCTGCCAGCTCGGCGGTGCGCGCGGCGACGCGGTCCTCCAACTCGTCGGCCCGGGCCTGCCGTTCAGCCTCGGCCTGGCGGAGCGAGGCGATCATCCGGTTGAAGTGGGCGGTGAGCGTGCCCACCTCGTCCCGCACCCGCACGGGCACCTCCACGTCCAGGTCGCCCGCATCGACGCGGCGCACGCCGTCGAGCAGCCGTCGCAGGGGATCCAGCAGGCCAGAACGAAAGACGAACGGAGCGACCAAGAGAATGAGTACCGTCGCCCCCAGCAGGAGTCCGAAGAGGCGGACGCTCTTCGTATGCCCGTACTGACGCAACCGCAGGCCGAGGTCGTCGAGGGCGCTCGTACCAGCCGGAAGATCGAAGCGCGCGCCCTGGACGTAGCGCACGGATGCGAAGGGCGCCTCGCCGCCGAGCTGGAGGCCCTGCAGTCCCCCTATCGGCCCCACGGGCGTCAGCGAGGCGACGAAGCCCAGGTCGTCGTAGGCGAAGTGAATCGCACCGTCGCGATGAAGGGCAAGCTGCACGCGGGCCGGGGCAGACGGCCCAACAGGCGCCTCATACTGCCAGGTGAGCACGACCCGTCCGGGTGACCGGTGGAGGTACACCTGCGGCGGCTGGGCATCGCTGAGATTGCGGCGGGGGAGCATCCCGAACAGCGGCGCGATCATCGGCGCATCTTCGATGGCACTTCCATACGGCCGGAAGCCCTCCGGCGGAATCTCCTCGCGCGCCCCAGCGATGACGACGGCCAGATCGCCCACCGTCACATGCTTCCACTGCGCCCCGGCGTACGGAAACGAGAAACCGAGAGGAAGCGTCGCTGCGTTCCGTTCGTTCAGCGGAATTGGCTCGCCGATCGGCCCCAGCGCGCTGTCGGGCGGGAGGGTGACGGTATCGACGCGGTAGCCGCCCGTCGTGTCCGGCGCGAAGCGGACGACCTGCCCGTCCGGCGGGAGCACGCCGCTGTCGCGCACCATCTCGCCCGGCGGATAGAGCACCACCGACGCCATACCCAGCAGCGCCAGCACCGTCGCCAGCGACAGGCCCACCAGCTTCACCTGCACCGTCGTCGGCTCGGGCGCATGGTTGACATAGGCCACCACCAGGCCGCAGAAAAACACGAACACGCCCGGCAGGATGACGAGCGGCCACATCCACTCCGGCAGCACCCGCGCCCCGTTGAGCAGCGTGATCAGCACCAGGATCATGGCGAAAAAGGCGCTCAACCCGGCGAAGGCGTGATACGCTCGCCGCGTTCTATCGGACGCGGACGCCCCAGACGACGCTTGGCGTGACCGGCGGCTCTTGCGCAACAGCACGACGGTCGCCAGCACCAGGTAGCCGAACCAGACGAGCGAGTAGAGCCCGTACAGTGACGATGGATTCGGCGTAAGGCGAAGCGCGTAGAGGCTGTAGAGCAGCATCCCACCGACGACACCGCCCGTCCCCCACAGCACGACGCGCGCCTCCCGCCGGAAGGGGTGCTCCAGGAAACGATAGGCGAACTGCGCGAACGCCCCGAGCGCCACCGGCACGATGACCGTCTCGATCGCCATCCGGATGTGCGGCAGCACGCCGAAGGCATCCAGCGGGTACACCGACGCCTCCACGAAGCGCATCACGTAGAACACGACGATGCCGCCGGTGAACGCGGCCAGCCAGCGCGTCGCCGCCGATGGGTTCGGGACCCGAACGAGGTAGACCAGGCTCGCCAGGTTTAGAATCACCAGCGACGCCGTCCGGGTCGATTCGGGCGTGAGCAGTAACCAGTCCATCGGAGCAGAACGAAGTGGCGAGAAAAAGGGCTCCGTCTCAAGAACACAGAGGAGCGGTACGTCGCCAATCACACGGTATTATGATAGCGGCAGCCTGCGTGCGAGGCAACCGCGTGGGTCACGAACGCCGGTAGCCGTCCGCCCGATGGCGTGGATGGTCGGACGGATGATACTGATGCCGTCTGGTCCCGTCAGGATAGCCATACCGTGTACTCCGTACGTCGTAACGCGTAATCGTTGCTACG
>JAAAOL010000268.1 GCA_009908885.1 Bacteroidota bacterium
CGGGCTTTGGCCGGCTTTGCGCGTCGGCGGCCCAACAGGGCGGGCAGCAGCTGACCTAGTCGAGGCCGGCCTCGTCACGGAAGCTGATGGAGGCGGGGTGACCGCCGTGCTCGCCGCAGATGCCCGCATGGATGTCCGGGCGGGCGGCGCGGCCCCAGTCCACGGCGATCTTCATAAGCTTGCCCGCGCGCCCTTGACGTCCAGCACCTCGAAAGGCTTCTTGCGGGCGGCGGGCATGACGACCTCGGGCGCGGGCTTCGCGGGCGATGGACCGAGGTCCAGCGCGGGAGCCCGTGCCGGCGCGCCCCGCAGCGTATCGGCATGCGCGGCATCAACCCGTCGACTCCACCTCGAACCCCACCACGCTGCGCCGCTCGCGGCTGAATTCGACGCCGATGAGGTGAATCGGCCGGCCGTCGCCGCGGTAGCGCTCGGCGTAGCCCTTGTCTTTGATTTGCGCCAGGGCGCGCCCCTCCGACGCCAGCTCCACCACCTTGAATTCAAATAGGTACACCTGCCCGTTGAAGCGCAGCGCCAGGTCCAGCTGTCCGGCGTTGCTCGATTCTTCCGGCGTCAGGTCCAGGCCGAGGGAGGCGAAGTAGGCATAGAACACGCTTGCGTAATAGCCCTCGTAGCGGGCGATAGGGTTGTTGCGGTACCAGTCGTTGGGGATGCCGGCGAAAAAGGCGGTGAACAGCGCCTCCATCCCGGCGAAGTCGTTCTTGAGCAGCAGCTCGCCTAAGCGCTGCTTATGGCCCAATGTGGTCGCCCCGCCGGGCGTCCAAGCCTTGAGCAGGCTGTTGTTGAGGCTTTGGTAGACCTCCCGGTTCGGGTAGCGCAGCTGATACCAATACTCGCCGAAGCGCTGCTCCTCGCGCGCGATGGTCAGATAGCCGGCCTGAAACAGCAGCGCCTCGACGGCAATCTGTCCGACGTCGAAGCTGGAGAGCAGGGCGGCATCGCTCTGCAGATGCCCGAGCTGCGGCAGGTAGACCTGCCGCTCCAGCAGCAGGTCCACCAGGAAGGTTGGCGTCGCCGTCTCGAACCACCAGGGGCGGAACTGGCGGGCATCGAACAGCAGCAGCGCATCGAAGGGGTTGTAGACCGCCTCTCCAGTCCAGCTGTAGCCGTTGTACCAGTCGCGGATCTGCGCGCGGTCCAGCCCGCCCAGCTCCGGCGCGAAGACTTGGTCGAGGTCCGCCTCGGTGTAGCCGCAGATGGCCGAGTAGCGCGCATCGACGGTGATGTCCTTGAGGTTGTTCAGCCCCGAGAACAGGCTGACCTTGCTGAACTTCGACACGCCGGTCAAGAACGCAAAGCGGATGTGCGCGTCGCTGTCCTTGATGACGGAGTAGAGATTGCGCAGCCCGTCGCGGATCTCCCGGGCGGCCTCCGGGCGGGTGAGATTGTCCAGGATCGGCTTGTCGTACTCGTCCACCAACACGACGACCGGCGCTCCATGTCGCTCGTGGGCCTGCTCGATCAGTTCCGCGAAGCAGCCGGCGTTATCGTCGGCGTCGCTGCATGCGAGCCCGAGGGCGTTTGCGCTCCTCGTCAACAGGGCACCGATGCGCCGCTCCAGCTCTGCGCGGCTCTGCACCACGCCGCCGCCGAAGCTGAGCCGCAGCACCGGGTACGGTCGCGACCAATCCCAGTGCTGCTCGGCCGCCAGGCCCGCAAACAGCCCTTCGCTGCCCGCAAACAGCTCCGCCAGCGTATCCAGAAACAGCGACTTGCCGAAGCGCCTGGGCCGGGACAGAAAGTAATACTTACCTTCGTCGATC
This sequence comes from Bacteroidota bacterium, assembly GCA_009908885.1. Taxonomy (GTDB): domain Bacteria; phylum Bacteroidota; class Rhodothermia; order Rhodothermales; family JAAAOL01; genus JAAAOL01. The sequence continues at coordinate 1,785 of JAAAOL010000268.1, forward strand.
AGGCGCAGCGCGAAGCCCGTCTTGTCGACATAGTAGTACCCGCCCTCGCGGATCTCGCGGAAGGTCTGGATGCCGATGGGCAGCTTCTTGCGGGCGGACATAGATGCCTCCGGCGTTGCCTGGAACACCCCGAGAGTCTACTCCGCCATAGGGGAAGCGCGGCTGGACGTGCTCGCTGACACCTTATCGGCTAGGGCCCGTCGACGGTCCGAGCCGCTGGTACCGAGGACGCTGGGGTCGCATCGACAAATCGGCGGTCGCCACTGGAATCAAAGCAGAACTGCCAGATCCAGCGTGACCGCTCCTGGGCCGTCGTCGCCGTCCAGCGGTACCGAGAGCGCGTGCAGATCGCTCACCTCGACGATCTGCGTATACGCCCCCCCAGCGGGCAGGCGATGGATGGTCAGGCGCCGGCCGCCCAGGTCCACGAGCCAGGCCTCCGGGATTCCAGCACGGGCGTAGCGCGGCAGCTTGACGTCGCGGTCGTAGGCGAGGCTTGTGTCGGCCACCTCGATCAGCAGCAGGACGTCGTCCGGCGAGGGGTGGCCGTTGCGGTAGTAATCGGCGCGTGGGCGCAGCAACGCGATGTCCGGCAGCGGCTCGGTGTAGTCGTCGAGCCAGACGGGGTTCTGGACGGCGACGATGGCTTTGCGCCCGACCGCCTCCTTGAGGAGGTCCGACAGCAGATTAACCGTACCCGCGTGTGGATGTCCGATCGGCGGCATTTCCACGACCTCTCCGTCGATGAGCTCCGTGCGCACTTCCGGGCCGAGGATGCCGGCCTCGCCCATCCGGTGATAATCCCCGACGCTGAAGCGGACCACCGTGCCCAGGCTCGAGGCCCGGGCCGGCGTTGCGGCGATGACGCTCATAGCGAACCCCTGCGTTTAAAGCTTGCCGTGATTTTTCCCCGTCAACCAGCCCTTGTCGAGCAGGTCGCGAGCGCGCGCGAAGCGGACGCTCGCGGTGCCGTCCACCCAGGGCGTGGCCATCGGAGGCCACCTGCATCTCAGCAGGCATGGGCGGTCGCTTGCACGTCTAAGCGGTCAACTGCTGCTTCTGGGATCATGACGCCGAGCCACTGAGCGGCCGCCTAGTTCATCGCCGGTCGCATGACCAGGCACCGGCATCGCCACCGCGCTCGTGACGGATCTCGGAGGCGGATGAGGTCTGACGTCGGCGGGCTATCATGGCGCGGCCGGTGGCATATGCTCCACCTCGAACCCCACCACGCTGCGCCGCTCGCGGCTGAATTCGACGCCGATGAGGTGAATCGGCCGGCCGTCGCCGCGGTAGCGATCGGCGTAGCC
>JAAAOL010000476.1 GCA_009908885.1 Bacteroidota bacterium
CAAGCGGTGCCCCTCGTGCCTTTTCATACGACCGACGATATGCAGGATCTGACGCAGGCGGGGCGCTGGTCGCTCCTCGGCCTGTTGCTGTGCCTGCTAGCCGTCGGCCCGGTGCGGGCCCAGGAGTGGCCCGAGGTCTCGAAGTATGACCTGCCGATTCTCTACCGCCAGGCCCGGATGCAGATGCAGATCGACAAGGTGCTGGCCGAGTACGGCCCGGCGCTGCCGACGCTGCCGCCCGAACACGTTCCCTCCCAGGCCGACACCGTCCGCCAGTGGCTGGCGCAGTTTCTGCCGACGGTAGAGGAGCCCCCGCCCGCCACGTTTCAGCTCACCTCGTCCAAGCAGGTCACGCGGGCCGAGCGGCGGCGCTGGGCGCGCTACTTCGCCGATACCAAGTGGGCCTACTATGGCAACACCGGCTTCACCACGCTCGACACGCTCCACACGCGGGTGCTCCGCGCCAGGATGCAGGCGCACTTCGGCCCGCCCACCCGCACCCTCTCCGAGATCGACCGGGACGGGCTGCCCACCCTGCAGGAGTATGTCCAGTTCGAGTACTGGTTCGTGGTGAACGACACGATTCCCGTGCGCGTGATGGACAGCAACGGTCCGTTCGACCGGGGCCTCGTCATCGCTGCCGACTACCGCCTCCGCGACGACCTCCCGGCGATCCGGGCGGCGCTCCTGCAGGCCGTCAGCAGCACGCCGCGCCTCAAGCCGTACGTCGACTACTACTATTCCGAGATCCAGCGGCGCTGGTATCGCACCGGCTTCGACGGGCGGCGCTTCTTCACGCGGCCCATCCCCGAACCCAACCTGGCGCGCGGACGGCCCGAGCTGCCGCGGCCGGGCGGCTGACGGGACACTTTCCACTGCGGCGGCGTAGCATACGACTCCAATTCATCACCAGAGTAGCAGTCTCTTTTGTCCAGCGTAGACACATCCCGACGCGCCCGGCGCTCGGCCCGAAAGAAGGGGACCTCCCGCGGGGCGCGGCGCAACGGCAAAGCGGACGATCCCGCGAAGCAGCCCAAGGGCGCCCTGCGCGAGTGGCTCGAAGCCGCCGTCTTTGCCGTCGTGGTGATGCTCATCGTGCGGACGCTCTTCTTCGACCTGTTCCGCATCCCGACGCCGTCGATGGAGAAGAACCTCCTCATCGGCGACTATCTCTTCGTCTCGAAGCTGCACTACGGCACGCGCACGCCCATCAGCCTGGGCGTCCCGTTCACGCCGCTCTACCTCAAGGGGCTCGAACTGCCCCACACGCGCTTCCCCGGCTTCGACGAGGTGGAGCGTGGCGACGCCATCGTCTTCAACTACCCGGCGGAGGACAAACCCGTCGACCGCAAGATGCACTACATCAAGCGCGTCATCGGGCTGCCGGGCGAGACGATTTCCGTGCAGGACAAGGTGGTGCATCTCGACGGGGAGCCGTTCCCGCTGCAGCCGGGGATGCAGCAGCTCTGGAACGTCTACAAGAAAGACCAGCGCATCCGACTGTCGCAGGCGCGCCTTCGCGAGTTCGGCGTCTCGGAGGTGAGCGCGACGTCCAGCCCCGCGGTGGACCGTGTGCTGGCGACGGCGGCGGCGGTCAACAGCGTCGAGGCGCTGCCCTACGTGGAGCGCGTCGAGCCAGCCATCGCGCCCGCTAACGCCGGGTATGGCGACCTGATGTATCCGCCGGGCCAGGACTACACGCCCGACAACTACGGCCCCGTCTCGATTCCGCAGCAGGGCCAGACCGTCGAGCTGACGGACGCCACGTGGCCGCTCTATGCGCCCGTCATCACGCGCTACGAGGAACACACGGCCCGCCGCCGCGCCGACGGCACGTTCGAGATCGACGGCCAGCCGACGGATACCTACACGTTCGAGCAGGACTACTACTTCGTGATGGGGGACAACCGGGACAACTCCGAGGACAGCCGCTTCTGGGGCTTCGTGCCGATGAACCACATCGTCGGCAAAGCGATCTTTATCTACTTCTCCTGGGACAGCGAGGCCAACTTCCCGCGCTTCGGACGGATGTTCAGCGCCATCCGCTAGCTGATCGGCCCGTCCGGCGCCGAGCCCGATGCCCCGGTTTCCTCCAGACCCCCCTGCCGATTCTCGCCTGCCCGCCCGGGCGACCTTCGCGGGCGTGCTGCGGCTGGTCGGGATCGCGCTTCTGGTAGCCCTCCTCATCCGGCTGCTGGTCATCGAGGGCTTCCGGATTCCCACGGCGTCGATGGAGCAGAGCCTGCTGCCGGGCGATCTGGTGCTCGTCTCCAAGGTGCACTACGGCCCCCGTCTGCCCCGCACGATTCCGGTGCCGCTGACGGACCGGACCCTGCCGGGCTTCGCGGACGGACCGGCGCACCTGCCGGGGTTTACGACGATTCAGCGGGGCGACGTGGTGGTCTTCACGCGGCCTCTGCATGCCGGGGCGGTCGGCGCTCGTCGGTACTACATCAAGCGCGTCGTGGGGCTGCCGGGCGATACGGTGCAGGTGCGCGGCGGGCTGGCGTACGTCAATGGCGAGCGGCTGCCCGCGCCCGACGGGCTGCAACGGCAGTGGGCCGCACGAGTGGAACGCACGACGGTGCTGCCGACGGATACGTTGCGTGCGCTCGGGGCGACGCAGGTGGGGCGGCCCGATTCGCTGACCCGCGTCTTCGAAGGCACGGATGCTCTCGCCGCCCGGGTGCGGGCCCGTCCAGGCGTGGTGCGGGTCACGGCGCGGCATCGCGAGCACCCGGCGGTCTACGTCCCGGCCCGCGGCGACACGCTGCGCGGGGCGATGCTAGAGGAGGCGCCCTATCGCGACCTGTGGCGTCGATTCGAAACGGTGTCAGCCACGGTGCAGCCGGCGGCGCCCGACGAGTGGGTCGTGCGGGAGAACCAGTATTACGTCCTCGGCGACAACCGGGGAAGCTCGATCGACAGCCGGATCTGGGGCTTCGTCGCGGCCCGCGACGTCGTGGGGAAGGCGGTGCTGGTCTACGCCTCCTGGGACCCGGCGTCCGACGGCCCACGCTGGGAGCGCTGGCTTACGCCGGTGCCGTGAGGTGTGGTGCGTGGTTCGTGGTGCGTGTTACGTGATGGG
>JAAAOL010000253.1 GCA_009908885.1 Bacteroidota bacterium
CCGTGCCGCCGGAAATCGGCCTCCTCGTGGGCGCGCCCGTGCCCAACCGGAGCCGCGTCGGAAAGCGGCTCTTCAACGCGGCGCTGCTCTACGAGGGCGGCGAGCAGGTGGCCGAGGTCCATAAGACGCTGCTGCCGACGTACGACATCTTCGACGAGTACCGCCACTTCGAGCCGGCCCGGCAGCGGCGGGTGGTGGAGTGGCGCGGGCTGCGCATCGGCCTCCACATCTGCGAGGACATGTGGAATAACGAGCCGGACGTGGACTACCACCTCTACGACCAGAACCCCATCGACGAACTGGCCGCGCAGGGGGCGGACCTCTTCCTCGGCATCAACGCCTCGCCCTTCTCCCTCGGCAAGCACGCGGTGCGCAACCGGCTGATCCGCGAGAGCTGCCGGGAGCACGGGCTGCCGTTTCTCTTCTGCAACCAGGTGGGCGCCAACACGGAGATCATCTTCGACGGCGACAGCCGCGTGCACGATGCCGACGGGACGCGGCTGCTGTGCGCGCCGTCGTTCGAGGAGCACCTGCTGCTGTGGGACCTGGATACGCCGACGGACGCCTGCACGATGCAGCACGACGACATCGAGGACCTGCACGACGCGCTCGTCCTCGGCATCCATGACTACTTCCACAAGACCGGCATCTTCTCGAAGGCCGTCATGGGCCTCTCCGGCGGCATCGACTCCGCCGTGACGTGCGCGCTGGCCGCCGCCGCCCTCGGCCCCGAGAAGGTCGTCGGCGTCACGATGCCGTCCAAGTACTCGACGCCCGGCTCCGTCACCGACTCCGAGCAGCTCGCCCGCAACCTGGGCATCGACTTCCGCGAGATCTCGATCAAGCCCGCCGTGGCCGCCTTCGACGCGATGCTGGCCGATGCCTTCGCGGGCACCGCGCCGGGCGTGGCCGAGGAAAACATCCAGAGCCGGGCGCGCGGCGTCACGCTGATGGCGCTCTCGAACAAGTTCGACTATCTGCTGCTCTCGACGGGCAACAAGAGCGAGATGGCCGTCGGCTACGTCACCCTCTACGGCGACACGAACGGCGGCGTGGCGGTGCTGAGCGACGTGCTCAAGACGCGCGTCTACGAGCTGGCGCGCTACATCAACCGCCGCAACGGGCGCGAGGTGATCCCGGAGAACACGATCACCAAGCCGCCCTCCGCCGAGCTGCGCCCCGACCAGCAGGACGAAGACAGCCTGCCGCCCTACGCCACGCTGGACGCCATCCTGCGCCGCTACATCGAAGAGCAGGAGGAGCTGGACCAGATCGTCGACGAGACGGGCTTCGACCCGGAGCTGGTGCACGACGTGCTGCGCATGGTGGACCGCAACGAGTACAAGCGCCGCCAGGCCCCGCCCGGCCTCCGCGTGACGAGCAAGGCGTTCGGCCTGGGCCGCCGCCTGCCCATCGTGATGGACTGGGACCGCCACGCCGTCCGCGAGATGGCTCGCCCCGCGACGCCGGTGGAGTGAGTTGGGGGCGCGGATTCAGCCATGGGTGATGCCCCTTTGAACAGACGGTTGCCCTTGGCGCACGCTACGTCTATCGTGACTTCATGAAGCCGCCGCAAGTCGTCCTCGATACCAACGTCGTATACACGGCCCTACGCTCTCGGCGTGGTGCCTCCTTTCAGCTCCTCTCGCTGCTCGGCACGGAGGCTTTCGATATCAACCTCTCCGTGCCCCTGCTGTTGGAATACGAGGAGGTCTTACTGCGCGAGCGTCGTGCCCTGGGACTCTCGCCCGAGGACGTGGATGTCGTTCTGGATTATCTCTGTGCTGTTGCTCGCCTGCATGAAATCTTTTTCCTGTGGCGGCCGCACTTGGCAGACCCCGCCGACGAGATGGTATTGGATCTGGCCGTGCGAGCAGAGTGCCAGCACATCGTCACTTACATCAAAAGAGATTTTCAGGGCGTAGAACGGTTCGGAGTAAGCACCGTTACCGCAAAGGAGTTGCTGGAGCTACTTGGAGCATTGCCATGAGCACGACGAAAAGCACAGCCCTGAGCATTCGGCTTCCCGAGTCGCTGCGGCGGGAAGTGGAGAAGTTGGCCAAGGAAGATGGCGTATCGGTCAACCAGTTTATCGCTATGGCCGTGGCGGAAAAGACGGCGGCGCTTCGGACGGTCGACTACCTGAAACAGCGTGCCGAACGAGGAAGCCGCGAAGCGTTCGAGCGCGTACTGGCGAACGTCCCTGACGTGGAGCCGCCGGAGTACGATAAGTTGTAATTGTGCTTCGAGGGCTCTGGAAACCGACTACCTACGCCTCAAATCATGCCCATCCACCCCGAGGTCACCGTCGGTCACGTCCACCTCAAAGTGGCCGACCTGGACCGGGCGCTCGGGTTCTACCGCGACGTGCTCGGCTTCGAGGTGACACAGCGGATGGGGACGAGCGCCGCCTTCCTGAGCGCGGGCGGCTACCACCATCACGTCGGCCTCAACACGTGGGAGAGCAAGGGTGGTGCGCCGCCTCCGCCGGGGAGTACCGGGCTGTACCACGTCGCCTTCCGCTATCCGACTCGCAGAGCGCTGGCCGAGGCGCTGCATCGCGTGCTGGAGGCCGGGATCGTGCTGGAGGGCGCTGCCGACCACGGCGTCAGCGAGGCGATCTACCTCCGCGACCCGGATGCCAACGGCGTCGAACTCTACTGGGACCGCCCGGAGTCCGAGTGGCCGCGCACGGACGACGGGACACTCGCCATGTTCACGCAGCGGCTCGACCTGGACGCCCTGCTGGCGACGCGGGAGCAGGAGGACGGGACCGGTCCGGCGTGAGGCAAACGACTACCGCACCAGCACGAGCTGCCGCGTGCGCTGCTGCGTGCCTGCGCGCAACTGGTAGACGTACGCGCCGCTGGCGACGGGCTGCCCCTGCGCATCGCGCCCGTCCCACCGCACCGCGTAGGTCCCGGCGGGGCGACGGGCGTCCGCCAGCGTGCGGACGAGGCGTCCCCGGACGTCATAGATCCGCAGCGTGACGGCGCCGGGCTGCGCCAGCGTGTAGCGGATCGTCGTCTGCGGGTTGAACGGGTTCGGGTAGTTCGGGTGCAGCACGAAGCCCGCCCCGGCC